>DVED01000119.1 GCA_015295945.1 Oscillatoriales cyanobacterium M59_W2019_021
CTTTTTATTACAAAAAAATTGGCGATCGTCATCATTTTATCAGATAACGATCGCCATTTCTTTGGGCAATTGACCTTGAAAATGAAACAGCCCTGCCCTAACAGACCCCTTACAAGGGAATGTTTTTTAAATTCCAGTGGATGCGAGCAGGGGGGACAAGTGAAAAGGTGTTTTTTGCCCGAGAGGTTTGGAGAGGGGTCTTTACTAATTTCTGGAGATGACTACTAGCCACAAGCGATTTCCCACAACGCACGATCCGTTCGAGATTAAGCAACCGGAATTTCAATCATAAACGTCGTTCCCTCTCCCAGGGTTGAGTGACAGCTTAACTGACCGCCGTGTTTTTCAACCACAATTTGACGGGAAATGGATAATCCCAAACCCGTACCTTTTCCGACAGGTTTAGTCGTAAAGAGATGGTCGAAAACCTTCTGCTGGATTTCCGCTGTCATTCCCGGTCCATTATCCGAAATTTTGACGATCGCCACTTGACGTGGTTCGTCAAATTCTGTGGTAATCCGGATGGTATTGGGATTTTTTTCGAGATCTGCATAAGTGCGTCCCAGATTCGATTCTTCTAAAGCATCGATCGCGTTAGCCAGAAGATTCATAAAGACTTGGTTGAGCGGACCGGCAAAACATTGAATTTCCGGTAGCGTTCCATAATCTCGAATCACCTCGATCGCCGGACGTTCGTTATTGGCTTTCATGCGATGTTTCAAAATCATCAAAGTGCTGTCAATGCCATCGTGTAAATTCACCGCAACTTTAGCCGCTTCATCGTTTCGGCTAAACGTTCTTAGGGATTTACTAATTTGGCGGATGCGATCGATTCCTACATCCATCGAACTTAAAATTTTCGGCAAATCTTCTTGCAAAAACTCTAAATCGATGGTTTCGATCTCTTCGATGATTCTGGGATCGGCATCGGGATAAATTTCCTGATAGAGAGCTAACAAACTCATTAAATCTTCAAAATAGCCTTTGGCGTGACTGATATTAGCTGCAATAAAGCCGACTGGGTTATTAATTTCGTGCGCGACTCCCGAAACCAATTGACCGAGGGTCGCCATTTTTTCGCCTTGAATGAGTTTTAACTGGGCTTCTTGAAGATCTTGTAGGGATTGCTCGAGTTGCTGTGCTTTTTCCCGTTCTCGCATTTCCGACGTTTGCAAATTTTCGTACAATCTTGCATTTTCTAAGGCGATCGCTCCTTGAGCGCACAACAACATTAAAACGTCGAGTCGATCGCGAGTAAAAGCTCCGACAGCTAAGTTATTTTCCAGATAAACGATCCCAATTAGTTTGCCTTGACCTTGAATGGGAGCGCACAAAATTGATTTTGGTTTTGCACTTTGAATGTAAGGATCGCTGGCAAAAGCAGATTCGTAAATCGCATCCGTTGCTACGATACTTTCATGGGTTCGCGCGACATAAGTAACGATGGATAGCGGTAAGCGATCGCTCTCGTCCACAGGAGTCGATTGACGCACGTTAATTTCATCCGAACCTGCCATTTTTGCCGCCTCAATGGTCAATCCTTCTTCTCTCGATAAAATTAAAAAACCAGATGTCGCTCCGGCATTCGCGATCGCCATTTGCATTAATTTATCTAACAATTGACCGATCTCGATTTCTCCCGACAACACTTGCGCGGCTTTCGTAACGGTTGCTAAATCTAGAACCCCCGAACGAGATCCAGAGAGAGTCGCAAATGCGTCGGATGCTAAGGTACAATTTGCACTCGGTATGAGATCGGCAATCGCGGCAGGATCTAGGAGTAAGTAAGCATATTGCTGTTCTAACTTTTCGACTTTACGAACGGCTCCCCAAAGTTGATAGCCGCGATGAGCATCCTGTAAATAAACTTTGGCAATTTTATGATTTCCGCGATGCAACCATAAGATGGCGGCACGTTCGTTGGCTAAGGCTTCTCCATAAACCCATTCTCGTTCGCGCGCGCATTCGATCGCGCGATCGTACAAATCGATCGCCTCTAATTCGCGTCCGGAAATTTTCGCCATTTCAGCCGAAACTAACAAATAGCGATCTTGAAAATTACTCGGACAGTTATCCGTCCACCGCATCATCTGAGCTTGAATCGCTTCGAGAATTTGCCAAGATTTTGTTTGTTCTTCTGGAGAAACTGAAGGATAGAGTGCTGCCAAACTCAGCGCGTAGTAAAACTGATGTTCGACCACAGAAAAGGTACTCCAGATACTATCGAGTAAGGGTTCTGCTTGTCGAGAAAATTGCAAAGAAAGATCGTATTCATTATAGAGATAATGAACTTGAGCTTGATGAATGTAGTAGCAGCACAGTGCAGCTTGACTGTTGCGAGAGTGACAAGTTTTTAAATATTCTGATTCGCAATAAGCGTCCGTTTTGCTATTAACTTGAACGAATAGCTTATCGCACAAATTTAAAATTGGCAGTTGCACGGATTTGATTAAGTCGATCGACCAATAGTTTTTATGTTTGGTGCAAAAATCTAAGAGTTGAACGATCTCAAATAAAATATCTTTTAAATTTTTACCCGAATAAAATATAAGTAAAATCTTGTAAGCAAGGCTATAAGCCGTAAACTGAAACTCATTGGCTTCCGAACCCGCTCGAATTCCTTCGTCTAAAATCGAAATGCTGGTTTTTAAAGATTTCGTCCAAGGCGCGATCTGCGCGCCTTGCCTCATGCATGCTTGACATTTGTGAGCAATCGCCTTCATATTTTCGCTTAATTCTATTCCTAATGCTGCCAATTCATATCCGAAATGAGGATTATCAAAAATTGCCGTTTGTACCATGCCATAGCCAGCATACGCTGTAGCCGATTCGGGAACGTGTCCTTCAGACATCGACAGATCGATCGCATTTGCGATCGTCCACACAAATAGAGTTCGATCGATACAAGCTGTCGGCACTTCTAAGTTCCGTAACACTTTCATGACCATTTTAAGTTTGGCATCTGACAGTGCTTTTCGAGCTTTTAAACTTTCAATTTGAACTTGCGACAGTTGAGTTTGAATCTGACTCAGCTTCTGCAGAAGCTGAATCTCTAAGTTTTCTGTGTCGCCGAAATCAAATTCTAAAAAATGTAATGCATTTTTTCCAATCTCAATCGCCATTTCGTATTTTGATACGAGGGTATATTGAGGAATTAAAATGTTTTCAAATTCTGCTTTTTCTAGAGGAGAGGGTGCGCGATCGGTTAAATGCTCGACTAAGATCCTAGACCCTTCACAATTTCCATTTAAATATTCAATTTCAGCGCGTTCTTTATGTAATGCAAAAGCTAATTCTGGTTTGGCTGTCCAAATTTCTTCAGGAACAATACTAATTCCCGCACTCGTATACGATCGGGCTAAATCGTGTTTCATTAATGCTTTAGCTCGTCGGGCAGCTTCGAGGTCGATTTCTGCAATTTTAAGTTTTTCCTCCAGATCGTTTACCAAAGTGACACTATAGTTAAAATGATCGGCAATCGAAAATAAACGATTGACTTCCACAGATTTAAAATTGCTGATATTGGTAATTAATATTTTTGCAATTTCCAAACGAATCTTTTTTTTCTCGCTCTCATTTAGCCGATTGTTGATGCTGTTTAAAATTTTTGCATCGGTGAATTCATAGCTATTTGCATGCTCTTGATGGGGAGCCGATCGAACCCATTTTTCAACTTTTTTAGGCTTGATAATTTTTAACTTCAAAGCTGTTTTGAGATGAGACAAAACCTCACTTTGCGAGTTTTGACATAACTGAGAAAGGACTCGAAGATCGAAGCATAAACCCATGCAAGATGCCAGTTCTAATACGGTTTGGGTTTCTCGAGGTAATCTCGTGATGTGATCGAGAGTCGATAACACTACATTATCCGAAACTTCAATTTCTTCTAGCTTTTTGATATCCCACTGCCAACTCAAAGACGAATTATCAAATAATATTTTTCGATCGGCATGAGTTTTTTGAAGGAATTTATGGATTTCACGGGGATTGCCTTGCGTTTTTTGGAGGACAAGTTGGCTGAGTTCTCTAACCGATTTGAGATCGGTATGCAAGGTATCGGCAAGAAGGTGAGAAATAGAAGTTAACTCTAAAGGACCTAAACTTAAAGAATTCACTGAAATTCCTCGATTTTTAATTCGTTTGATCGGACTTTCCAGTTCATTACTTGTTTCTGGATTTTTCGTTCTATACGTGCCAATAATTAGAAGATTTTGAACTTTATTCCGATCGATCAATTTCTCAATAATTTCCAATAGTTCCGGATCGATCCACTGTAAATCATCTAAAATAATGACAATTGGGTATGGAGTATTACAAATACAAAATATGATATCTTGTAAGAGCAATCTTCGATCCTCATTAGCCGAACGATCGGAAATTCCGAGATCGAGCGAATCGGCATCTTCTAAAATAAGTTGAAGCTCTGGAATAATATCGATTGCCAGTTTTCGTCGATTGCCGATTGCGTCGATAAATCGATATTTCCAATCCGATAATCGCGCTTCACTTTCGGCTAGCAATTGTTTGATAAAATCTCGAATAGCTTGCAAAAACCACTCGATCGAACTGCAACTGGTATTCGGAGATCTCTGTCCTCTAATATCGATCGCATAGACGTGTTTTGCCGCCAATTTTTTTTTGATTTCTGCAACTAATAACGATTTCCCAATGCCGGGCTCTCCTTTAAGGATAAAAATTTCGAGTTCGTTTCGATTGCCGTTTGAGGATTTCAACACCGACAAACGCCCTTCCTGACTCGTATCATCTCGTCCGGCAGGCACTTGAGTGCGAGACAAGAGGCGATCCCCAGCTGCCAATAATTGAGATTTTTCTTTTTCTCTTCCGTAAAATTTTTGAGAAACTTGAAAATTTCGGATAATATCATTTTCTCCGGGAATCAGATCTTCAATTAACCCCGTTGCTTCGAGTTGCATCAGACAAAGTACGAGATCGGACTCAATTCCCCAAGCACTTTGGTAGCGTTCTTCAGCGGTTTTAGCTAACATTTTCATGACAATATCCGAAACGGCTTTCGGAATAGTCGAGTCGATCTGATGGGGTGACTTGGGAGTGAGTGCAATATGAGCGTGAATTAACTCCATCGGGTCTAGACAATCGAAAGGGAGATGACCGACGAGTAACTCGTAAAACGTCACGCCAAGAGAATAAAAATCGGTTCGATGATCCAGCGAACAATTCATCCGACCCGTTTGTTCCGGAGAAATATAAGCTAAATTTTCCTCCCAGGAACGAGTGGTGCTCACGAGAGGATAATCTCGGCTCATCTCTAAAGCCATCCCAAAATCGCAGATCTTCACTTTCCCCGAGGGACGATCGAATAAAATATTATGCGGATTTAGATTTTGGTGAATGATGCTTGCTTCGTGAATGCAACCCAAAATCTCAGAAATTTGGATGGCAAGTTTCAAGAATTCTTCCAGCGTCGCGCGACGCTCTTTCATCCATTGACTTAAGGGGTTACCGCTAAAATTTTCCAGAATTAGAATTAAGGTATTTTGATATTTTTCAAGTTTGTGTGCTTGGAGCGATCCGTCAATCTCTAAGGATTTGAGAATACTATATTCTCGTTGGTATCTAGCAATTTCTACAGGCGTGCAATAATCGGGTTTCAGAACTTTTAAAAGCACGGGCTGCGCGTCTATATCGCGATGCCCGCGATATAGAAATGAATGGGAACTTTCCTGAATGAGGCTATCGATTTGGTAGCCGGGAAGGAGGGTGAGCATCATTAAATTCCATTAAACTTGCCTGATACCAATATGAAGTTTATCGTCACCAATCTAGATGAGAATAGGCAATAGTCAACAAATCAAACACACCCAGTCCAGCGATGAATTTGCTAAAGCATTCAGAAAGGACGGGGTGCTGGCAGAAACAGGGATCGGGCTCGATGTGAAGGGTTCGGGATCTGAAAGCGCGTTTGTTGAGATGCACGATCAACTGGCGGAAAAAATGGCTTCGCGCAAGGGTATTGAACGCGACCCAATTTTTAGATAGCAGTATAACACTCTCAGCCTTGAAATGTCGTGATGTCGGTCACCCACTAAAGAGCGGATCTCTAGCGTTGTACTCTCCAGGCACCCTAAAATTATGCGACTTAAGGTTTGCATCTCTCATAAGCGATCGCCCGGAAGGTTCTCGGCAAAAGCTTTATGGTATAGTTGACCCATCTCGAACCCGCGCCGCGAGTTTGACAGGGGGTGGGCATCGACGATCGCACAGGCATTGACGGACAACCACAAAACGAGTATGAATACGCTCAAAGGAAGAGATTTATTGAGTCTTGCCGACTTGAGTGCTGAGGAAATGAGAGATTTGCTCGACTTAGCGGCTCAAATGAAAGCGGGTCGGACGAACCCTCGATGCGAAAAAGTCCTGGGGTTGCTATTTTCCAAGGCATCCACTCGAACTCGGGTGAGCTTTTCCGTCGCCATGTACCAACTCGGCGGTCAAGTGATCGACCTCAATCCCAACGTCACTCAGGTCAGTCGCGGCGAGCCTCTCGTCGATACGGCACGGGTTTTAGACCGCTATCTCGACGTTGCCGCCATTCGGACTTTTTTGCAAGCGGATTTAGAAACCTTTGCCAGCTACGCCCAAATTCCCGTCATCAATGCCTTGAGCGATTGGGAACATCCCTGTCAGGCACTTGCCGATTTACTGACGATGCAAGAGTGTTTCGGTCAATTGCCGGGGTTGACGCTGACTTATGTGGGCGATGGCAATAACGTCGCCCATTCCCTGATGCTGGGTTGTGCCTTGACCGGCGTCAATATCCGGGTCGCCACCCCGCCTAAATTCGAGCCGGATGCCAAATTGCTGGAACAGGCGAAAGCTTTGGCAGGCGGGCGCAGCGAGGTGACGGTGACTCACGATCCCGTGGAGGCGGCAAGGGGGTCTCACGCGCTGTATACCGACGTGTGGGCGAGTATGGGACAAGAATCGGAAGCCGACGATCGCGGACCCATTTTTCAACCCTATCAACTCAACGACGATTTACTGGCTAAAGCCGATTCCAGCGCGATCGTCCTTCACTGCCTCCCGGCACACCGAGGGGAAGAAATCACCGACGAGGCGATCGAAGGCTCCCAATCCCGCGTCTGGGATCAAGCCGAAAACCGGATGCACGCTCAAAAAGCTCTCTTAGCTAGGGTTCTGGGAGCGGTTTAGTCAGTGACCAGTGACCAGTTATCAACTCCTAACACCAAACCCCAAATGACCGATGACCAATGACCATTAAGGAACAATTTCCGTTGTCACCCGACCGCCGCTGATGGAGAAAGTTTGTTCTTGGAGTTGACCTTCGGCTCGAGGTCCGTTGACGCTGAGGGGGGGATCGACTTGGCGGTAAGTGACATCCCCTTCGGCAACAAATTCTTGGGTGGGAATGTTCCAAGTCAATTGGTTGGCAATCAGTTGAGCTTGGTTGGTTTGACTAATGGCTTCGATGCCGTCGTTGAGTTGAAACACTTCGGCAGCGAGGTCGATCCAGCCGTTATTGCCGCTGAGGGTGACTTTCTGCTCGTTATGGACGACACGAACGGGAACGTTGGAGGTGAGGCGTTCGGCGGGTAAATCCCAGATCAGTTCGTTGCTGGCAACCTGGACGGGAGGATCGACTAAAGCGAGTTGGGCATTTTGTTGTAAGGTGGCAACTTGGGTGTCGAGTTGAACTTGGGCGCGATCGGCGGTGGCGCGATCGGTCACTTTTTCGGCGTCCCCTTCCCCTTCGTAGCGATCGATCTGTACGGGTTTGTCGGAAATGGCGAGTTTTTGTTCCATCTCCCAGATCATGCTATCGGAGGCGATTTGCAAGGACGACTCTTTGGCTCGCATGATGACTTCGCCGAGCAATTCCATGCGGCGCTTTTTCCCGAACAAACGGGCTTCCTGCGCCGTTACATCGGCTTCTTCGTGGGTTCCCTGCAAGTTACCGCGCACGGTGAGGGTATCTTTTTTGGGCAACCATTCCAGGGTATCGCCGCGCACCACGGCATTGTCTTGAATATCGGTGGCGACGACTTTATCTTTGAGCAAGATTTTTTCGCCGTTTTGGTGGATTTCCCCCTGCTCCGCTTCGATTTTGAAGACGAGTTTGCCATCTTGATATAACTCGCCTTGAGGTTTTTTCAATGCCGCCAGTTGGCGATCGCTGCTATAGGTCGCTTGCTTGCCTTTAACCACCCAAACCAGTTTCCCCTGTTCGTCTACTTGTTCCAGGGTAATATCGTTAAACGTTAGGTTGGTTTCGACTTTGGGGGCGGCGGAGCGATCGCCATCTGCTTTTTGAGATTCTGGCGGTTTCTTCGTGCAGGCGGCAATCCCCACAGACAGGGCGATCCCCAGGACGATCGCTCCCAGAGGGCGAGAGAATTGCCGATGGGGATCACGTGTCATGAGGGTTCGTCAGTTGCCTCGTCGATAAAACCCATCCCCGACAGCGGGCGATAGCTGTAAGAATGCGATCGGGGGGTTTTTTGAATGTCTTCCTTAATGGCTTCCAAGTCGATATAACGATCGGCAACGTTAATCAAACTATCGCTGGTCATCGATCGCAAACTCACCACCTCCACCCGGACGCCGCGATAGCTGACCGCATCGACGGCATAGGCGAGATCCCCATCCCCACTGACCAATACAGCAGTGTCGTAAGACCCCACCAATGCCATCATATCCACGGCAATTTCCACGTCCAAATTTGCTTTTTTCGAGCCGTCGGGGAGTTGCACCAAATCTTTAGCAATGACCCGATAGCCATTGCGCCGCATCCACAACAAAAATCCCTGTTGCTTTTCGTTGGATCGATCGACCCCCGTATAGAAAAAGGAGCGCAACAGCCGCGATCCTGCCGTCAAACGACTCAGCAACTTGGTATAATCGATTTCCATGCCCAGTTGCATGGCAGCGTAAAACAGGTTGGAACCGTCGATAAAAATCGCCACGCGCCCCCGGTTTTCCAGGATCTGTTCCGGTGTGAATATAGAATTTCTTTCGAGATCGTTAAACATGGGTTTTATCCTAAATCTATTATCGGGTGAAATAAAAAACACGGTTTGTCGGCTACAAATAGCAGGCAGGTTTGAAAAAAGCGCGTCAAATTTTGAGAAGAAACGAGAATAAAAAGGAGTTGGCTGGCAAGCGATCTATGACTGATCGATCGCTCGATCGAAGACTCGAAAAAAACTAAGGCTCTTCGGGTAAATCCAGACGGAGAAAAATCGGGCTGGGGTTTCCCAGTAGCTCGCCGGATGGCAGCGTTCCCCAGGCGCTGTGAGTGGCGTAAGGGGCGCGATTTTGCAGTTCGGACGGGCAATTTTCTTGCCCAGAGGCTACGCCAACGAAATCTACGGACGAAAAACCCAGTTGTTGATAAATTGCCGTACTCAAACCGGGAACGATCGCCGAGAGCAAGTAAGCTGCCAAGCGAACTGATTCTAGCACGGCATACAAAACTCCTTCGACTTCAGCTTGCTCTCCCTTTTTATACAGCGTCCACGGCGCGCGATCGTCGAGAAATTTATTGCCAGCTCGAACCAGAACTAAAATCTCTTCGCACGCGCGATCGAAGGCTAAGTTTTCGTAGGCTGCCGCCACCCGTTCCCCTAAAGACGCACCCAACATTTTTAAAGGACAATCGTCGTCGGGATTGGCTTGGGGAACCTTGCCACCGCAGTATTTATACGCCATCTTTAACGTGCGGTTGAGCAGGTTGCCCAAATCGTTCGCCAAGTCGGCATTGAGCGTATTAATAAACCGAGTTTGATTGAAGTCTCCGTCTTGACCGAATTCGGTGGCTTTGAGAAAGTAATAGCGCACCGCATCCGCCCCGTACTGGCTGGTTAGCTCTACGGGATCGATGATATTGCCCAGAGTTTTACTCATTTTCTGACCGTCTTTGGTCAAGAACCCATGACCGAAGACGCGCTGCGGCAGGGGCAGTTCCGCCGACATCAGCATCGCCGGCCAATAAACCGCATGAAATCGGAGAATATCCTTGCCGATCAGATGCAAGTTAATGGGCCACCATTTCGAGAGTGCGTTTTCCAGAGTCGGTTCCTCGTCGGGGTCCAATAGAGCCGTCACGTATCCCAACAAGGCATCGAACCACACGTACAGGGTATGCTCGGGATCGGTGGGTACCGGGAATCCCCAATCCAAATTCACCCGCGAGATGGAAAAATCCTGCAACCCCCGCTTGACAAAACTCACCACCTCGTTGCGGCGGATGTCCGGTTGGATGAAATCCGGCTGCTTTTCGTAGAGGGTTTCGAGTTGAGTTTGGTATTTGGAGAGTCGGAAAAAGTAGTTGCGCTCGTCCCGCCATTCGGCTTCCTGGTTGGGGTGGAGGGGGCAGCGATTGCCTTCGAGCAAATCCCGCTTTTCTTTAAACTCCTCGCAGGCAACGCAGTACCAGCCTTGTTGTTGTCCGAGATAGATGTCACCGCGATCCCAAACCCGCTGAAAAAACGCCCGAACGATCGCCTCGTGGCGGGGAGCCGTGGTGCGACTGAAGCGATCGTACTGAATATTCAACTGTTGCCACAACTCCTGGAATTTACCCGCAATTTCGTCGCAGCGTTCTTGGGGCGATCGTCCGGCAGCTTCGGCAGCACGCTGAATTTTCTGACCGTGTTCGTCAGTCCCCGTAATCAGTAAGACCGACTTGCCTTGCAACCGGGCAAAACGGGCGATCGCGTCGGCGGCGATCGTCGTGTAGGCGCTCCCGATATGCGGCAATCCGTTGACATAGTATAACGGAGTAGTCAGGGCAAATCGGTGCGAGTGGGTTTGGGTATCGTTCATAAGATATCTAGATTGGGACGAGTGACCTCCTGTACCCGATCGGACTGCATAGCCGAGCGACGGGTCTTAACTTGTCTTTGTCTTAACTTGTTCTTAAAGTCAGCAAGCTGAGAAATTGACAATGTTTTAGATTATATTCTAATCCGACTGCGTCCCTTTCCGGGGGCTGCCAGTCAATCCTAGAGGGTCAGGGAACAAACCCCTCAAGGAGTTGAAGCCGAGCTTAAGATTTTCTATAGAAGTTAATTAATGAGTATTTCTATTCGTCAACTGTTAACGTTTTCCGCCCTCAGTAGTGTCAGTACGGTTCTGTGCGTGACCCTCGACGGACTCGCCGCGCAAACGGCAACAACTGCGGCAGTTGCACCCGTTTCGCCATGGACGCCTAATGTTTTTCAAGCGATCGTATTGGGAATGGTACAAGGACTGACGGAATTCATCCCCATCAGCAGTACCGGACACCTCAAAGTCGTGCCGGAGGTGTTGCAATGGGGCGATCCCGGCGTGGCGTTTACGGCAGTGATTCAATTGGGGAGTATTGCAGCGGTACTGTGGTACTTTTGGAACGATTTGGTGCAGGTGACGACAGGGGCTTGGCAAGCCGTGCGATCGGGCGATCGCCATTCCCAAGAGTTTCGCATGGCGTTGGGGATTGCCCTGGGAACGCTGCCGATCGTGTTTTTCGGGTTGCTGATTAAATTTGTCTTTAACGAAGTGTACGAATCTTCAGTTCGCACCCTGTCGGTCATTGCCATCGTCTCGATCGTCATGGGGGGGTTGCTGGGGGTTGCCGAGCGTATTTGCTCCCACAAGCGCAGTTTTGAGAACCTGACGATGCAAGATGGGATTTTGATGGGATTGGCGCAAGCGATGGCGTTGGTTCCCGGTGTTTCTCGATCGGGTTCGACGATTACGGCAGGGATGTTTTTGGGGTTGGAACGCGCCACTGCCGCCCGATTTTCCTTTTTGCTGGGCATTCCGGCGATTACCCTGGCGGGATTGGTCGAGTTGAAAGGGGCGATCGGCGAAATGGCTGGGGTCGGCTGGATGCCTCTGGCGGCGGGAACGATTTCGGCAGCCGTTTTTTCCTACATGGCCATCGCTTGGTTGATTCGCTACTTGCAAACCCAAAGTACCTGGGTGTTCGTCTGGTATCGGATCGCCTTCGGTGTTGCCATTCTCGCCGCGATCGCCGGAGGCGCTCTGGAAAACGGATAACCGCCATCGGTGACCTGTGTAGAGGGAGCAGGGGAGGCAGGGGAAGAAGATGTTTGCCAATGCTCAAGTGACAAATAACCTGTGACCAACCCCAAATGACAAGTGACGAATGACAGATGACAAATTGCCCAAAATCCGAAGAAAACAGGTTAATTTTGGAGAAAAACCGCGATCGGTCGTTACGATATCGATCTCGCTTGCGCGAGAATGCGTGCTATCCTCCATTTCAGTGTTGTGTGTGGAGCGAGTCCCATCATGGTTCTATCTTCAACTGAAAAGCTATCCGGATCTCGGCTGGGTTTGACGGCGGCATCCCTAGCGGGCGATACTCCTGTGGAGTCGCTACGCGATGTCAGCCTGCTTTGGCAGACCCTGTCGCTGCCCCAAAGTGCCTTATTTGGGACGGATGGCATTCGCGGTCATGTCGGTCAATTGCTGAGCGCCCCGTTGGCATTTCAAGTCGGATTTTGGGCGGGTCGGGTGTTGGGCGAGGGCAGACCCATGATTATCGGTCAAGACTCCCGCAACTCGAGTCCCATGCTGGCCAATGCCGTGGCTGCGGGTTTGCGGGCTTCCGGTCTGGACGTCTGGGATTTGGGATTGTGTCCCACGCCGTGCGTCGCCTATCTGGCGAGTCAGTTGGAATCGGGCGGTGGCGTGATGATTTCCGCCAGCCACAACCCGCCGGAGGATAACGGCATCAAGTTTTTTGGGGCAAATGGCGCGAAATTGCCCGCTGCCGTGCAGAAAGAAATTGAAGCTCAATTGCGAGGCAGTCGCCCTCAAAGCCGTTCTAGCAATTGGGGAGACTATTTCGCTCGTCCCGAACTGATAAACGAATACGTCGAATCGCTACAGCAACCCTTTTTCGGCGAACTCGATTTGAGCGGGATGAAAATCGTGCTGGATTTGGCGTGGGGAGCGGTGACTCAACTGGCGCCGCGCGTGTTTCGGGCGATGGGAGCGCAGGTCATTTGCCTGCACGATCGCCCCGACGGCGATCGCATTAACGTTAACTGCGGTTCCACCCACCTCGAACCATTGCGCCAAGCCGTGCTGGAACACCAAGCCGATCTCGGTTTTGCCTTCGATGGCGATGCCGATCGGGTTTTGGCGGTAGACGATCGCGGTCGTGCCGTCGATGGCGACTACATCCTCTACCTGTGGGGACAAGCGCTGCGCCAAGCGGGACAGTTGCCCGAAAATTTAATTATTACCACCGTCATGGCAAACTTGGGCTTCGAGCGCGCCTGGGCGAAAATCGGCGGTCAGATGCTGCGGACTGCCGTCGGCGACCAATACGTTCACGCCGCCATGCGGGAAACGGGTTCGGTTCTCGGCGGCGAACAGTCGGGTCACGTCATTTGCTCGCACTACGGCGTCAGCGGCGATGGCTTGCTGACCGCACTGCATTTGGCAGCTTTGGTGCATCGCCAACAAACCCCCCTATCGGAGATGGTGGCACAAAGCTTCCAAACCTATCCCCAAGTGTTACAGAACGTGCGAGTTGAAGATCGCGATCGCCGCCTCAACTGGCACGAATGCGAACCGCTGCAAACCGCGATCGCCGCTGCCGAAGCCGATATGGGCGATCGCGGTCGCGTTCTCGTCCGCGCCTCCGGCACCGAACCCCTGATCCGGGTGATGGTGGAAGCGGCAACCGACGAATTGGTCGATCGTTGGACGGACAATCTGGTCTCCACCGTTCGCCAGCATCTGGTATAGGTTGAGGGTTTGGGAGTTTGGGGTTGGGTTTTGCTTGTTCGTTAACTTCCTCACCTCCTCATCCCTTTCTCGATCGCTGGTCACGGGTAGGGAATGGTGCGTTTCGTTTCTCAACACACCCTACCAAACTCCTGTAGGCGAGAAGAGTGCGAAGCACTTACTCCTGTAACTCCTGAACTCCTGAACTTCTATTTTCTTGTGCTAGCTTGGGAAGTGGGGACAACCCTGCTTCCCTTTGTTATGCGAATTTGCCGATCGAATGCGAAAGCGTCCTTCACTCGAAAGCGTCTCGGAAGACAGCCCAACTCGTTCGTCCCGCCGTCGTTCCCGCCGTGGCAAACGCTCCCAAAAATCATCTTCTGAGGTGGCACAAACTGCCGAAATTTCGTTAAGTCAAAAGGAAATTGCCGCCCAAAAACGCAAGGCAGCTCGGGAACGCCAAGCCTTTATCCAAACTTTTGCGATCGCCGCCAGTATCGGCGCGGTAATTGCCATTATTTTATTTTTCGTCAAAGATATCAAAATGGCGATCGCCGGGGGTGGCGGGATTGTCGTTCTTACCCTGTCTTACAAATATCCCCGATCGTCTCTCTGGGCATTTCTCATCTATCTACCCATTTCCGGAACGATCACCTATTGGATCGGCGGCGGAAATCCCCTATTTCACCTGGCTAAGGATGGCTTATTCTATCCGGCAATGCTAGCTTTATTTTGGCAATTAAATCGGCAGAAAAAAACTTTAATCGTTCCCAAGTCGATCGTTCTTCCTCTCATCTTTCTCTTATTCTGCTGCGGTCTCACGTTTTTGTTATCGAATACCGCCGAGCAATTTTCGGGAAATCCACAAGGAAACCCCATATTAATGGGAATTTGGGGATTTAAAGTCTTACTCGGATATTTTCCTTTAATTCCCTGTATTTATTATTTATTAGACAATAAAAAAAAGTTTTTCTGGTTTTCCCGCTCCCAGATCGTCTTAATCATCGTCTGCTGCGTCTTAGGTTTTTTGCAATACATGATGCTGAAAACCGGACGATGTGCGGGAACCGATAATTTAGTCGGTGAGGATTTATTTAAAGCCACTTTAGATGCAAAATGCTTAGTCGGCGGTTCTCTGCTTTACAGTCCTTCCCAAGGGGTCATTCGCCTGCCAGGAACGTTTGTTGCCCCTTGGCAGTGGGCGTGGTACTTAATTAGTAGCGCATTTTTTACCTTTGCCTCCGCCTTTGGCGATCCTTCTTTACGCTGGCAATTCGTCAGTTTTATCGCCATGGCATTGGTTTTTATCAATGCAGTCATTTCGGGACAAAGAATCGCTTTATTGGTCATTCCTGTGGCAATTTTTGGCTTGATTTTCTTCACGGGTCAATTTGCAAAAGTCAAACGATTTATCCCGATTGCTGGCGGTATTGCTTTACTCACCCTGGGAGCGATAACTTTTTTCCCGGAGTTAATTCAAGAGCGAATTGATAGTGCGATTGATCGATGGAATGCTTCCCCCCCAACCGAATTTATCGCCCATCAATTTGAGTTTACTTCTAAAGGTTTATCGGGTATTTTTGGTGCGGGTCTCGGAAGAGGGACGAATTCGGCACGCATCTTTGGAGAAACACAGTTTATCGAAGTTTACTATGCCAAACTATTGCATGAAATCGGACCGATCGGCGTGTTTGCCTTCTTGGTTTTCGTGACGGTCATTACTGCCAGTACCTTTAAAGCTTATCGATCGGTCAAAGATAAAAATCTGCGAAGTTACGGATCTACTTTTTGGGTTTTTATTTTATTCATTAGTTACCAAACCTATTACTATCCCCTCGATGTCGATCCGGTGTGTATTTATTATTGGGTACTCGTTGGAGCCGTTTTGAGATTACCTGAGATTGACAAGCAAGAACGAGAAAAAATGCCAGAATTGCCCATCGAGACCGATGACAAATCGCGATCTAAAAAACGTCGATTTTCATCTGCTTAATTTTCAAAATGTGACAACCTAAGTTATTTTAGGTAATTTTATGAACTCATTTTTGGAAGTTTCTCCAGTTTTGATCGATATGGTATCCCCCTCAATTTCTGTCATTATTCCCACCTACGGGCGCGAAGAACCCCTCGTCGATACAATTTCCGACGTTTTAGCCCAAAACTATCCCGACTTTGAAATTCTCGTGGTCGATCAAACCCCTACCCACCAACCCCAAACGCAAACTTACTTGCAAAACTTAGCGGATACTCAAAAAATTCAGTGGTTTCGGTTAGATTGGGCGAGTCTTCCCGGCGCGAGAAATTATGCCGTGGAGCGATCTCGGGGCGAAATTATTCTCTTTATAGACGACGACGTGCGCCTGCAACCGAATTATTTACAAAATCACGCCCGCAACTATTTAGAAAACCCCAAAATTGGGGCAGTTGCCGGACGAGTGTTTGATCGCATGAAACTCAGCGATTCGGGGGGCGGATTAACTGTCGAAATGTTACCCCCAGAGGCGATGAACCCCGGTATTGCCTGGTATCATATCGATTTAGTCCATACCGTCAAACCCCAGCAAGTTCTTTCAGCGAGAGGGTGTAATATGTCCTTCCGCCGAGAAGTCTTTGACAAATACGGACTGAGTTTTGACGAACGATTTCGCGGTTCTGCGGTTCGAGAAGAATCGGATTTTTGTCTGCGGTTCCGGAAAACGGGATATATTATTTGGTACGACCCGGACGCTTCCTTAATTCATTTAGGCGAGGAAACTGGAGGCTGCCACGATATTAGCACCCGATCGATTCAATACCAGATTACGTTCTATCACAATCACTTTCTCATGGGGTTTAAAAACCTCACCCCCGCACAATGCTGGCAATTTTTTAGTAAGTTGTTCGACTGCCACGTTCTCGGACATCCCCCTTGCAATAAGTGCGGGTCTTGGCAGAAAACAATCGTGCGCGGGATCTTCTATACCCTGGGTTTTGCGAGTGCGGTGAAAACGCAAGTCCGCGCGATTTGGGATGACGGTCAAATCTACCGTCGGTGCTGGAAATCCCAGGGGGAGGCGGTAGAGGATATTGTCGGGTGAGGGTAGCGGTTGCTATCCGCACGGTATTGTAGGCAAGGATCGCTCTGGGAGATGGGTGTGGCAATAGCTGTATATAGCGGTTTTCGAGGAAGCGAACGGTGACTCTTTCCGATGGCAGATGCCGAATCTCTCTCGCAGGGAAGATGTATCGCTAAAGGCGAAATTGATACATTGAGAGTAACGAAAGCGAAGTCGAAAGACACGAGGTGAATTAATAAATGTCTACTTACACTTTACTTGAAGTTACCGATACTGCCACGAATTTTCCGGTTTCTGCAATTGCCGTGATAGTTGTCGGATTTATCGCGGCGGTTTCTTTAGGATCGATCGCCTGGTATAACTCCAAGCGTCCCCCCGGTTGGGAAAATAAAGAACGTCCCGATATCGTTCCCGATCTTGATAAATAATACTTTTCGATCTCGTAGCGACTCCGCAGGAGCATCACATCTGATTCGGAGCGAACCCAAATTTAGGTTACTTAACCCAGCCGAGCTTTTAGATCGAATTTCATACGTAGATTTAAAGGTTTAATTTCAATTCAGTCAACATTAGGAGAACTTTATGAGCGTCAAACAACCCATGGACGGACAATACGATCGCGGAATTCGCCCTGCCGAAACCGCTGCTCGAGAAGAGCGCGAAGGCGAACAGTTCAAGAAAAAACCCGTACAACAAGGCGATATCGATACCACCGGAGGCTATACGGTTGACCAAGAAGGATTAGCCAATAACTACGCCATCGAACCGGAGATGTATTACGAAGTTCCCGGTGATTTGCGAGAAAAAGAAGAAGCCCTCAAAGCCGAACGCGCCCGCGAACTACAAGAAATCAACGATACCGACGAGCAAGGCAAACTGACCGAGAACCAGGACGAACGCGGCAAGGGACCCGGTATCTTCTAAATCTTGAAGCGTGTCAATCAATAATTCTTTAGAGTCCAGGAGAACCTGGACTTTTTGTTGTTTTTCGACCATCGATCCCCACTCATCCCAGTTCGATGGTGACATCCTTCCGACGCTGAATCAAAGATTACAGAATTTGGATAGATTCGATAGGTGTAGTTCATGGTCAGCATGACTATAATTTTCCACAGGTTATAACTGCGGGTAAATACTGGTCTCATTCCCATCGTAGGGCGTGACATCCTCCCGTAGGGTGGGGATGAGACTTTTCAAGGGGAGTCCATGTATCCCGACGCTGATGCTTCGCATACAGCGCGGGACTTATAGCTCCCCGAACCCCTCAAAAGTTAAAAGATCGGATTTAATGGTCGCCGTTACCCAGTTAAATGCGGTAAACTGTCCCTGGAACGATCGAATCGCCTCAAAATCTGCGGGATCGAGGCGATCGTTCGGCTTTTACAATTACATACGTAGCAATTGCAGCGGCTAAAAATTCGCGCTTTGAGGCTTGAATGGAAAAGCATCTAACCATATTTTGGACTCATTACCTCCAACTGAGCGTGCTACTCCTGTTGTGGGCGGGATTGAGTTTGTTTCCCGATCGTCTGCCGACGAATACTCGTGTCTCGAATCCCTCGCTAGAATCCGTCGATCTGCCATAGTCCACCTCAGTCGATGGGGTCGTCTTGGGGATCGATGAGGCGCAAAAGCTTTTGTTTGACTTGGGCGTCGAAAACTTGCCATTTGAGTTGGGCGTATTCGCCGCTCTCGTTGTACCCCGACAGGAAACCGATGGGGATTTCAAAGCCTCCTGCCGTCGATCGACCGCCCCCATAAAATCGCCCGCGATCGTCGCGAGCGAACGCATTTTTAATAAATTCGTCCGGATCGAGGGTAATCTTGCTCGTCCGCAGCGAACCCACCAGCAATTCGATTTCTTCGTCGTCGTCGCGGACGATGCCGTAGACGATCGCCGTATGCACGTTTTCTTCGGTGACTAAGAAGTCAGCCGCTTGGGGAATGGCGTCGCGAGCGCCGTAGCGCAAGTAACCGACCCCCGCAATGGACACGTTTTTCTGCACGATGCGGTTGCGGAGTGCTCGCTCGATGGCTTCCATCACTTGCGACGACCGGGACGACTGCAAAATAGAAGCGAACAGCCGCCGATCGTAAAAACGACTCAGATAAGCTGCCGCCATAAAGTCGGCTTCTGTTGCCTGCATTAACCGATCGGTGTCCGATCGCAAGCCGTGCATCAAGGCAGTGGCGCACTTAATATGCTCGCTTTTATTGTCGTCCAAATCGAGCAACCCCCCTTGCAGGTATTGCGCCAGAATCGTTGCCGTTGCCCCCACCGAGACGCGGATATCGACGAACTCCGCCTGCAAATCCCCTTGAAGTTGATGGTGGTCGATGACCACCCGCAGGGGAATGTCGGCGGCTTGCAATAACGCGGTGAGTTGGCTGGTGGTTCCCTGACTGTCGATGAGAACGTAGCCGCCATACACCGACAGATCCTTATCTTTGGCCGACGGCAAGCTCCACCGCTGGATCGGCAACCCCGTCAGTTTGACCAGGGCGATATTTTCTTGATGGGAGAGCGTTCCCGAATAGACGATCTCGCATTGGATGTCGTATTGCTGGGCGATGAGTTGATACGCCCAGGCACAGGATAGGGCGTCGGG
The DNA here is from genome assembly GCA_015295945.1 of Oscillatoriales cyanobacterium M59_W2019_021. Lineage (GTDB taxonomy): Bacteria > Cyanobacteriota > Cyanobacteriia > Cyanobacteriales > Geitlerinemataceae > DVED01. The sequence continues at coordinate 19,412 of DVED01000119.1, forward strand.
GTCGGGAAAATCTTGAATGGCGATCGCCTGCCGCTCTCCGCGATGTCGTTCTAGGAGTTGCCGCAGTTCCCCAATTTGGGGATCGGGCGATCTCGGCAGAAGGTGGGGCGTTGAGGAGGGAGCGGCATCGGGGGAGGTTGGCATGGGGGAGGTTGGCGTGCGGATGGAGATCTCGGCTGGTGCGAGCTGTAACGGACGCTCGCTCGAGAACAGCGTAACTTCCCTCTTTTGGTAGAGGCAAGACTGCCTTATTTTTTCATAGCCTAGTAATGAAGTCTATACCTAAATTTAGGGGTTGGCGGGATGTCAAAAGATCGGACTCCAATCGTCCTAAATTGCCAAGACCCAGTATGTTTTTTCAACAAATTTTAGTTGCCTTAAATCGTTCTCCCTTAGCCGATCGCGTGTTTGATCGCACCCTAGACTTAGTGGAAAATCGACCCGTCAGTCTCAAATTTTTACACTTTATCGCCGGGCCGATCGCGGGGAGAAGCCCATCGTTCGGCAATGTGGGTCTGTCGCCCCTCTCGCCTCAAACGAGTCCGATGCCAGCCGATCTTCTAGTCGATCGAACCCTGACCGAAGCGCGTCAGTGGTTGGAAACTTACTTAGAAAAAGCCAAACAACGCGGTATTTGGGCAGAGGGCGAATGCAATATCGGAGAGCCGGGATTTTGGATTTGCGAACTGGCGCGAAAGTGGGATGTCGATTTAATTATCGTCGGTCGTCGGGGTCGGCAGGGCATCGAAGAAGCGGTTTTAGGCAGCGTTAGTAACTATGTCGTCCATCACGCCCCCTGTTCGGTGTTGGCGATTCAAGGCAAGTCGGCTTGAGCCACATCCAAACTGCAATGACGAGGACGCGAACGATGGATATGATGGATATTTCGGAAATTTGGGAACAGCTTGCGTGGAACCAAGGAGGCAAAATCGTCTATGTGATTCTAGACGGACTCGGCGGCTTGCGCGATCCCCATCGCGGCAAAACCGAACTGCAAGCGGCTCGGAAGCCCAACTTAGACGAAATTGCCGAACGATCGAGCTGCGGCTTGCTGGAAATCGTCGGTCCGGGGATTACCCCCGGTAGCGGTCCGGGTCACTTGACCCTCTTCGGCTACCATCCGCTCAAATACCGCATCGGCAGGGGTATTCTCTCGGCATTGGGCATCGATTTCCCCCTCCAACCTGGGGATGTTGCCGCTCGAGTCAATTTTGCCACTTTAGACGGCGATCGCCAAATTACCGATCGACGTGCGGGACGCATTGCCACCGACCTCAACCGAAAACTGTGTCGAAAAATTCGCGAGAACGTGCGCCTGGACTTCGAGGGCGAATATTTTTTCGAGACGGTCAGCGAACATCGCGCCGTTCTAGTACTGCGCGGCACCGGACTGAGCGCGGACTTGGAGGATACCGACCCCCAGAATACCAGAATGGCGCCCCTCGACCCTCAAGCCAAGTCGGCAGAGGCGCACGTTACGGCTAAGCTGGTGCGATCGTTCGTGGAAAGCGTCGAACGAGTCCTGGCTGACGAACGACCCGCCAACGGGATTTTACTGCGCGGTTTCGATCGGTATCAACCCTTACCGTCGCTGTACGATCGCTTCAAGCTCCGGGGGGTTGGCGTTGCCGACTATCCCATGTATCGCGGGGTCAGTCGCCTCCTCGGCATGGATGTGGTGGCTCCACCCGGTGGCTTGAAAGAGCGGTTTCGGGTTTTAGAGAACTGTTACGGCGACGATTACGACTTCTATTTCCTGCACGTCAAGAAAACCGATCGCGAAGGGGAAGATGGCGATTTTGACGGCAAAGTTCGCTTCATCGAGGAAGTAGACTTGCTGCTTCCCCACGTGATGGCTCTCGAACCCGATGTTTTAGTCATTACGGCAGACCACTCCACCCCCGCCGCGATGGGTCGCCACAGTTGGCATCCCGTTCCCGTCGCCTTACTGTCTCGATATATCCGTACGGATGATGTGTTTTTGTTTGACGAGTATGCTTGCGCTGGCGGGTCTCTCGGACGGCGTCCCGGTCTGGACTTAATGGGTTTAGCGCTAGCAAATGCGGGTCGCTTGCGTAAATTTGGCGCTTAGCCAGACGGTTGCGTTCCCTTAAAACCCTAAATCCGCTTTTGCCGATTCTGCTGCTTGTAAGACCACTTCCGTCGGCTGTTCCTCCCATGCGGCATCGCCGATTTCGCGGTAGAACGTGGCATCGTAGGGGCGCGTTTTCACCACGACGGGCATGGGAACGGCGTGACCTAAAATTAAAGCTTGTTGTTTGGAGTCGAGTTTAGAGAGTACCGATCGCAAACTTTGTCCCCCCGAAACCCCGGTAAAAATGGCTTCGATATCTTTATCGTCGTTCAATAAAGCGGTGATGCGCGTGCCGATTTGGGACATCACTTCGTTATCGATACCAGAAGGACGCTGATCCACCACTAACAGGGTCACGAAATATTTTCGCATCTCGCGGGCGATCGTCCCAAAAATGGTGCTGCGAACTGTTGCCGAGTCGAGAAATCGGTGAGCTTCTTCGATGGTAATCACCAACTGACGGGGTTTGTCGATCGGGTTTTTCGACTGCAAAAACTTCTCGGATTTCTTCACGTAATCGGCATGAATTCGGCGCGTAATCACGTTGGTTGCCAGCATATACGACAGCATATTCGACTGGGAACCGAACTCGACGACAACGTGCTTTCCAGACTGCAACGATTCCAAAATTTGACTGACGTAATTTTGGGGACAACTATTGCGAATGTACTTGAGATCGTCGAGGCGGATTAACTTGCGCTGCAACGCCATAATCGACGATTTGTTGCCCCGTCGTTCCTCGCAAAATTGCTGGATTTCCTCGTTATCCATCGCCAGCAATTGCGTAATCCAAGATTGTCCGAATTCGTTGCGCAAAATGATGGCATTTTCCAAACTCGCTTCCGACAAATTCAACTCGCGTTGCACCAATGCCAGATCTTCCACCTCAATTTGATCGTAGCTGAGGTACAGTTCTTGTGCATCCCGAATTCCCCGGCGGCGGGTCGATGCCGGATCGAGGGTGTACATCTGTACCTGGCTGGGGAAAAGCTGGCGCAATCCTTTCACCGTACTGAAGGTTTTCCCTTCGCAGGGTGCTTCCCAGCCGTATTCCGAGTGCATATCGAAAATCAGATTCACCGCCGCCTGACGGCGAATCACCCCCGATAGCAATAACCGGGTGAGGAACGATTTCCCCGTTCCCGACTTGCCGAAAACGCCATTGCTGCGTTCGACAAACCGATCAAGATCCAGACAGACGGGAACCTCCATATCCAATGGCTGACCGATGGCGAAATTGCGGCGGTGGGGGTCGTCCTCCCACCCGAAAACCGCGCGAAAGTCCCACTCGCTGGCATCGTAAACTTGGGAAAAGTGGCTGGGAATGGTTTTAACGGGGAGGAGTTCGATCGCCGCGTTGGTATTGGCTTTCAGCGATGCCAAATTGCCATTCTCCAAAACCACTCTCGGCGAGAGCCCTTCCGTTTCCGTCAGCATCAACATCGGACTGAGTTTGATCGTCCCGTAGGTTCCGCTTCCGGCGAGAACGGACTGCAAAAAATCGTCCTCCGGTGCAGGGGGATTGGCAAAAATTCGCTGGCTGGAGGTTCCCAGGGAAACATCCGTCAGCATGCAGAAAAACCGCGATCGCATCCCCTGCACTACCAAAAACTTGCCCACCCGCATCTCTTCTACAGAAACATCCGGATGCAGCCGCACCTCCAATCCCTCGCTGAGGGAACCTTGTATGACAGAACCTAACGGTCGATCCATAGTGTTAGAATTTTAAGTAATAAGTAATAAGTTTTGTAGGGTGTGCCACCGGAACGAAACGCACCATTACCATTACCCATTACCATTACCCATTACCCATCCCCCTTTTCAAATTGCGAGGCGTAGTTGTCGAGCAGAACGCCGAGATTGCTGAGTAAATCTTCGGGATTGAGTTTGGCAATTGCCACCCGTTCGGGGAAAAACTCCGGCTGTTCGAGGTTTTGGGCGATCGCCTCTTGCACTTGCGAGGAAATCAACTCTTGCAGTTTTTCTTTGGCACGAGCGCGTTGGTAGTCTGCCCCTTCTTCCGTGGTGGCGTAGAGGGGGGGAAGTCTGTTGAGGGCATAGGCAGCAATATCGCCTACATCGATGGTATGGTCGGTTTTGGTTTCGATATCGGCAATGCGGCTGATGGCTTCCGAGAGTACCAACTCTTCCATGACGTTGATGAACTGCTTGCGGGGCAGTACCACCACTTCCCCCGTCAACAGGGCGCCCATCAAGCGATCGAGCGCCATATACTCCTCGATCGACAGTTCCGATGCCGTATTGCAAATCCGACCCACTTCCGCCTCCATCACCGGAGTCAGATATCCGTCTTTCAAAGCCTGTTCGACAATTTTGACGATGCCCATACCGTGCCTCTTTTCTCGATAACGTTACGATTGTTAATGCTCTATAGCCACTTTAGCCCGAAACTTTTCGCACGCAGTGCCGCAGTCTTCGAGCGATGAGACAAGTTGTTTATTTAAATCCCCGTTCCAACCACGGCATCGGATCGACCGATACGCCATGAACGTACAGCCCCCAATGCAAGTGAGGTCCGGTCGAGATTCCCGTCGAACCCACCCGACCGATAATATCCCCCGCGCGCACCATTTGTCCTTCGCTGACCTCAATTGCGCTTAAATGGATGTACATTGTCGTCACGCCCTGACCGTGGTCGATGCCGATGGTGTTGCCGTGCAACTCGAACCCTTCGGAAACGCGACCGACTAAGCCCACGCGACCGTCGGCGGCAGCGCGCACGGGAGAACCCTCATACGCCGCAAAATCGAGACCCCGATGGTAATAATCGGCTGCCCATTCCCCATTGTAGTAGCGACGCACCCCGTATACGGTGGAAATGTAGCCGTCGGCGGGTTGTAAAAAAGTTCCGCTCCAGAATTGTTCGGGAGTTTCCAAGGCTCGAAAGGCTTCGACGAGATCGAACTCGTAATCGGTTCCTTCGATCGCATTCGTTTCTTCCGACAGCCAGATTTCTTGAATGGGAAAATCGCGATCGCCCACTTCCACGCTAACATTTTTCACCTGACCGTCCCCAGACACCTGAAGCGTCCGTCCGCCGGGAGATTCCAAAGGATGGGTCGGTAGAAAAGTCCGAAATCGCTGCGTGCCAACGGCAAAACTCGGATAAGCCGTTCCATTTAACGTCACGGTGGGATTGCCAGAGGCGGGGGTGTCGGTTTCGATCGTCACGACCAACGTATCCCCCAACCGAGGATTACTGGGAATCACCCGCACTTCTAGCGCTCGCGCGATGCCCGATAGCAAAGTGGATAACAGCAATCCCACAGAACAGACATAAGAAGACAATACAGGAAGAGAATAGTTCATTACAACTTATCGATCGGGTGCGAGACTCGTAAGGGGTAACACCCTTCAATTGCTAGCAAAATAACCCATGATTAAACCTAGAAAGTCTAACATTTTTCGATCGGTCATTGGTCATTGGTTATTGGTCATTGGGTGTTTGGGGTTTGGGGTTGGTTAGTGGTTAGTGGTTAGTTGTTTCTCTCCCCCGGCTTCCCCCTGCCCTCTGTCTTAGTTGGGAGGGTGTGTTGAGGCACGAAACTCACCGTGTTGGGGTTTGGGGTCGATCTTTGCATTGTGGTTAGGGAATTCTCGTCACCGATAACCAACGACCGATTGGTGCGTTTCGCGTTCGCGCAGCGTCTCCGCAGGAGAATCGATCGACACACCCTACCCAACTACCCAACGGGTTTAAAATAGACCGCAGCCGATCGAGCGATGAGGATTTGCTTTTCGGTATCATCGACCAAACAGAAGTATTGGGCATCTTGCCAGAATAGCTTTCCCGTCATCACGTCTCCCGTCACCAGCTTGAGTTCGATGGGGGTTTTATCTTTAATGTAGCCTTGGAGTTTGCGGATGCTGGGCAAGCCTGTATCGAATTCCGTCGCCACGACGCGCTCCTTTGTGCTAAAGAATATCTACACGATCTTACAGGGAGTGCGGGAAATTGTGTCTGCTTTCGGGGGACAACGCCCCAATTTCTCCAACCCGAGTCGTGGCGATACTCCCTCTGGGAGTCGCTTACGCGATCGCAGAATCCTTTGGAGCGTTTATGGCTATTGAGTTTAGCAAATATCACGGACTGGGGAACGATTTCATCCTCATCGACAACCGCACCAGTGCCGAACCCTTGGTAACGCTGGAAGAAGCGGCAAAATTGTGCGATCGTCATTTCGGCATCGGTGCCGATGGTGTCATCTTCGTCCTGCCTGCCGAAGGCGATACCGACTATACCATGCGGATTTACAACTCCGACGGGTCGGAACCGGAAATGTGCGGTAACGGCATTCGCTGTCTGGCAAAGTTTATCGCCGCGTTAGAAGGGGTTTCCGGCGAACGGCAGTATCGCATTCACACCCTCGCTGGGGTCATCGCACCCGCGATTCAACGCGACGGTCAAGTGCGGGTGGATATGGGTCAACCGCAGTTGTTGGCGGCTCAAATCCCCACGACTCTGGCGGCGGCAGATGCCAAGGTGGTAGACGTCCCGTTACAAGTTGCGGGACAATCTTGGGCGGTGACGTGCGTTTCCATGGGCAATCCGCACTGTATCACCTTTGTCGAGGATGTGGCAGCAATTCCGTTAGAATCGATCGGTCCGCAATTCGAGCATCATGCGGTATTTCCCCAACGCACCAATACGGAGTTCATCGAAGTGGTGCGTCCCGACTACCTGAAAATGCGAGTTTGGGAACGGGGTGCGGGAATTACCCTCGCGTGCGGTACGGGTGCGTGTGCGTCCCTGGTGGCGGGGGTTCTCACCGGACGCTGCCAACCCAAAGCCACGGTAGAATTACCCGGCGGACTGCTGGAAATCGAATGGTCGCAAGCGGAAGGGCGAATTTACATGACCGGTCCGGCAGAATTGGTATTTGCTGGGACTGTCATTTGTCATTAGTCATTTGTCCTTGGGGGTTTGGGGTTGGTTGTTGGTTGTTGGTTATTAGTTATTGGTTACTCGTTAACTTTCCCTGCTTTCCCCGCTCCCCCTACTCCTGATGACTGCTGCCTTAACAGCCAATTACTGATTACCGATTACCGATTACCCAAAATCCGTCGATCGATTCGATAAAATATTAAGCAATTGTGGCGCGATCGATCGGGCAGACAAACCAACAGCACCAACAGACAGAGGAAGGAGCGAATGAAGCGTAAAAATCCGGAGATTTTCGCATGGGTGTCCCGGAGTGGGACTCTCCTCTCGGCTTTACTCCTGTCTGCGGGTGCGGTAACCGCCCAAGTTCCGGCAGCACCGACGCAACCGGGAATTTCTCCCCAGGAACAGCAAGAACTGGAACAGTTGCGCGAAGCCCAGAAAATTCGGGAACAAGTTCAGGCGGAGGTTGCCCGAACGAAGGCGGTGTTTAACGTGCTGCTGGGGGTTTTGGGGTTGCTGTTGGCGTCGGCGTTGGTGGGGTTGTGGTTGTTACGCCGATCGGTGGTGCGAGAGGTGGCGACCCTCGTCCAAGACCATCTCAACGAATTAACCGATTTGGAGGAAAAAATCAATACCGCCGATCGTGAAGTTCGCAAATTGTTACAAGGCTCGAAAACTCTGGCAACGCAATTCGAGCGGGAAACGGAGACCTTTTTGCGGGAAATCGATCGCCAGCGGGAAACGGTTTCGGGGTTGGTTTCCGACTTATCTCGATCGCAACAAAATACCCTGGCAGATTTCCAAACCCACGCCCACAAAGCCCGTCAAGCTTTGGTGCGATCGCAAGAAGAATTTGCCGTTCGTCTGGCGGAAATCCAAGCCAAAGTCCAATCGCATCGCGAGTTGATTTTACAAGATCTCGATCGACAAAAAGCCGAATTTGCGCCCAATTTGCTGTGGCTGCAAGAAGACGCACGGCAACAACAAGAAGAGGTTTTGCAATCGTTGCGCTCGTCGGAATCCGGGTTTGCAGAGCGTCTCAATGCGCTGCAAAAAGAAGCTGAAAACCAGCGCGATTTTATTCTAAAAACCTTGGAAAAATTGGGTCTGGAATTCTCGACCAGAGTTGCCGAACTACAAGCGAATGTCGAACAAAAACAGGAAATCGTTCTCGACCATTTCGCCCGATCGCAAACGGAATTTACAACTCAGCTTTCTAACTTACAAGCAGAAGCACAAACTCAGCGCGATCGCCTCTTGGTAAAATTAGAAGAATTAGCGGCAAACTTCCCCTCTCAACTAACCACAATTCAATCGGAAATTCAAGGCGAAAAAGCGGCAATTTTCCAAACTCTGCAACAAGCCGAAGCCGAGTTTTTGAAACAGCTTGCCTATTTAGAAACCGACGCGAAAGCGGAACGAGATACGAGATTGCAACGCCTGCAACAACTAGAAGCCGAATTTACGCCCCAACTGGCAGATCTCGAAGCTTCTGCCCGAGAAAAAGCCGATCGCCAGCAACAACTTGCCTTGCAAAACTTAGAAGAGTTGGGACAAGGTTTGATGGCGCAACTTTCCGAGTCGCAATCGATTATTCAAGAAAACGTCGATCGAGCCTTGCAAACCTTGCAAAAACTAGAAACCGAGTCGATGGAAAGTGCGGCACAAACTCAAGCGGAAATCGAAGCTAGAGAAGCGCAAACCCGGCAAACTCTATCGACTTTGGAAACCGAAATTCAAGCCCAGTTTGCCCAGTTGCAAGCGGAAGTCGAAAACCAACAAACCCTCGTTTTGGAAAATCTGAAACAATGGGAATCGGCGGTTGCGGCGCAACTCACCGAAGAACAAGCCGAAATTCGATCGCGTCAAGACAGCAATATTCAAAGTTGGGAACAACTGAAAGCCGAAACTGC
>DVED01000174.1 GCA_015295945.1 Oscillatoriales cyanobacterium M59_W2019_021
AATCCCACAAACCTTTTTGACCCACGATTTAGTTCCCATTTAGGACTCTTTAATAATCTCATAAATTGAACTCTATAGCAATTAATCGAGGTGCCCATTAGTTTTAGCTTCAAATACGAATGCACACCAATCCCCGAAAATCCATAATCCATCAGGAGCACCATTGTCTTTCCATTGGTGGGTGTTGGCTCCTAACATTCTTCCAAGACTATCTAACCCACTTTCAAAAGTATTGAAGGGTTTGCTTTCTATTTTTACTTTGACCTCATTCAATTTTCTTGAAAATTTTCCACCTGATAGTCCCCACTTCTCTAGTAGTTTATCGATCCCTAAAAACCAATCTTGCAAGGGTAAAGATTTCTCAACCGCTTTATCAGGCTGACCAGCGACTTGGAAACGTAGTTTTTCAAGCCAAGTGATATATGAAGAACTTGCGGCTGCTTTCTCCAATAGTGAAATAGTTGTAGTTTTAAAACCTTCATTATCTGAGTGTTGCCAAGCCAAAAATGCAGAAGTTGCAGCTTGGTGATACCAAAATGCCCGGTAGGGTTGAAGGTCAGATCCCCCTTCTAGAGCTTCGAGGACTTTATTAGCTAGGCGAAGTGCCTCCTCATGTCGTCCTTGCCATGCAGCATACATATAATCGATCTCATAATACATAGCTTTTGCTAGAGATTCGGCTGTAGAATCTGAGACTTTTTCCAACGAGTCACGTCGTTTACGAATATCTTGTTCTGCTTCTTGCCACTCTGGTCCGCGATTTAAAAAAGCTTTACACAGTTCTACAAAATCTTTTGTTTCATAATCTGTAGAGTTTTCTAATCCGAATGTAATTTCAGCCTGTAGTTCGGGGTGTATACCTTGAGTAAAAGTTTTAGTGCAGCACCGTTTTATCAGTTTATCATCAAGAATTACGACAACAGAGTAATCACTCTCATCACGAGTACATCGTCCCATTGCTTGTGTAATTCGCGTTCTGATGCGGTTACATAATTGGGCAGATGCACCAAGACGAGTTCGCATATAGAGTTCTTGTAATCCTGAAGCAGATGGCTCACCATCTAGTATCATAAAGCGGCAATCATCTCCTGGTAGATCGATTCCGTCATAACGAGTAGCCAAAAGAAGAACCGATGGATCTTGACTTTTTGTAAATCGATCTAAATTTTGCTCAATATCTTCTGACTTGACAGTCATGTAAGATTTTGGCAATTTTTCTTTCCATTTTTGAAGAGTTTTATTATTAGGAACAAGAATAAGAGTACGGTCAACCAGACCGATCATCTCAATTGCAGTATCCATTTCGTCTAAATTAGATGATTGCCCTGGAAATAGAATGAGTCGTCTACCTGTACTGCGCTTGTGCCACTCTTCTGGAATAGGCAAACGTTCAATTTTCTTAACACCAAACACTCGTTCAAGGTCTCCGTCTTCACCTAATGTAGCTGACATATAAATACGTTGTTTTGCTTCTGAAAATGGTGAATGGCTTTGGGTAGGTGGGATAATAGGACGAATCTCAATCTTCTGAGAAGAGATATAAATTGAACAAGCTTCAAGATGAGATGAAAGTATACTCCATGAATACTTTAATTCATTTTGAGGTGAAAATGCTGCTAAAACATCCTTAAGTTGAACTAGAAATTCATAAGAAGAAATAGTAGAAACTAGATCTACTCTGCTACTTTCAATGGTTGTCTCCTGATGCTTAATGTAATCTGGGATAGCTGACTGAAGTAATCTCTCTATAGAAGTATACAAGTCGATATGGGCAGATCGAGTTATTGAGAGCGTCCATAGATCGGCAATATAATTGTCTGCCGCATGGGCATCATCACAAATTATTACTTCAGGATCGTTAATACGAGGATTTGTGTTAAAAACACCGCTGTAGGTCGTTATGGCAATCGCTTTGCCTTGCTGATAGTGATAGAACAAAGCTTGATCGTACTCTTTTTGAGAGCCAACGAGTAAAGCAGTTTTAATACCATAGCGACGAGCTTGTTCGTTAACTTGGAAGCAAAGCTGCTTAGTTGGACATAAGAAAACAATCCGCTCTTTTAGCGAACGACGACGATACTCTGCAATCAGAAGACCAATCAGAGTCTTTCCTGTACCTGTGGGTAGCTCAATTGCTAAATCTTTACTTTTAAGATACTTTTGCTCATAAGATTCTAAAACTTTGTCTTGATGAGAGTACAAATACTTCACAGAAGGATCTCGGTTTAGATCCCTAAACATCAGTACAATAGACTCGGGCTTTGGTGCTTCAGATCCTGAAGTTCGGAACTTAATCATTAGAATCTCCCAATAGGTTTTCGCGAAGAGCGCCCTCTAACATAATCGATCACAATTTGCGCCGATGTTAACATATCAAGCTGAGATTGAAGATCTCGCTCCATAGATAACTTGAACGGTGTAGCGAGAAATTTCTCGATCGCCTCAAACACAAATTTTCACCCGACAAAACCCTCAGTTTTTTCCTGTATCCAAGCTTGGAACTCCGGACGCACTCCCCCAAGCGCTTACATCTGCTCACTCATGACTCGATCGCAACCGCCGCAAGGTATCGCTCATCGCCAACTGGGAAAGAAAATACTGAGTGACCAGGGTGGGTTGTGCCGCTTCCATGATGGCGCGAACCACGGCGAAACGCTGCGCACCCGCCGAGAAAACATCACCGATGCGGTTCATATCGATGCCGCCGATGGCAAACCAAGGAATCGGGCTATTTTGAGCCGCGTAGCGGACGTATTCCAAACCCGCCGCCGATTTCCCCGGTTTGGTAGGAGTATCGTACACTGGACCCACGCCGATGTAATCCGCCCCTTCGTCGATCGCCCGTTGCATCTCCTGGGGATTGGTGGTCGATCGCCCGATAATTCGGCTTTGACCGAGCAATTGGCGGGCAAAGGATATGGGAACGTCTTGCTGCCCTAAATGCACCCCGTCGGCGCTGACAGCTAGCGCTAAATCCACGCGATCGTTCATCAGAAATAAGGCATCGTAGCGGTGGCAAAGCTGGCGCAGTTTGTTGCCCATTTCGATTTGGGTGGTATCGTCGGCATTTTTATCGCGATACTGGACTAGGGTTAGTCCCCCTTGGAGAGCGCCTTCGACCACTTCCAACAGGCGATCGGACGGAGATGTAACGAGATATAACCGCGCATCCTGTAACTTCTGGTGGCGGTGGAACGTCACCAGGCGACTGTCGAGGGTATACACCCGATAGCGCATTTGCTTGCACGCTTCCCCCATTTGCGGGTGATACAGCTTGCCGTACTCTTCAAGCACCCGCAGCGCCTCCTCAATCCGGCAGAGATTGGCTTGCAGCACCCCCTCGACGTTCTCCCGCCGCGCTTCTTGAGGATGGGTTAACTCCATGCCGGGATCGCCGGGAGTGTCCCGCGCTTCTCGCAGTTGGGGATCGTGCCACTGAGCGAGAGTTTGCCGCATTTGCTTGCACTCGTCGGTGAGTTCGGTACTGTTGAGTCCGAACCGACACCATTCTTCCACGATCCGCAGTCCCTCCCGCGCGCGATCGAGGTTGGCGTCTAAAATCCGGCAGACGGCAGGCGGTGTCAGTTGGCTCCAGTTTTGGCGATCGCCCATCGAGAAACTCCTCATTTGACAGTGACCAATGTTTCCAGGAGTTCAGCAGGGGAAGCAGGGGGAGCAGACAGCGATTTATTACCCATTACCAACCCCAAACCCCAAACCCCGAACTCCAAACCCCACATGACCGAAAAAATTGATCGGAAACGATAAAAGTGGCAGAAGTTATTCTATCTTGGTATGTTATCTGGATTGATGGACGATCGCGCAAAATCCGACAGTGGGTCTGTCGAATTGTGAGTTAGAGGGGTGCGTCCGGATCGATCGTCTTTCTGGATGCGGGTTGTTGTCGCAGTTGCCCAAGTCGGTTAGAACATGACGATCGCACGTTTGTCGGTGCAAACTCGCTAGGCAGAATTGCATCTGTATCGATTTGCGAATCACAGCCAATTGCGATCGCCCCGCACGGTTTTTCTCGGAAAAATCATCAGCCGTTTAGACGAACTCCTCACATGAAAAAGTGCATCGACGGGCGGTCTGCCCTCGGATTTTCCCTTCCTCTGGTTGCCGGATTGACGGTTGCTGCCGCCATCGGGTTTGATTCTCGGGCGATCGCCGCCGACTCCCCAACCCCCCTCGAACCGATCGCCCAATGGTCGAGCGCCAACGTCACGCGACTCTACGTCAATCCCCTCTCCGGCAACGACGATCGCACCTCGGGAAATGCCCTCTCTCCGTTGCGAACCATTACCTACGCCTTGGAAATCGCCGAACCCAATACCGTCATTCTCCTAGCGCCGGGAACCTATAACGCCGATTCGGGAGAATCCTTTCCCCTGCGCCTCAAACCGGGGGTGACGATTCAGGGCAATCCCGAGACTCGGGGAGAAGGCATCGTCATTTCTGGAGGCGGATCGATCGATCGCCGCAATGCTGCCATCGTCGCCGTCGATCGATCGGGAGTTGTAGGAGTAACCATCACCAATCCCAACGGTTACGGCGTGTGGATCGACTCTGCCAGTCCCAGCCTTCTCGACAATACTTTTACCGAGAACCGCGAAGATGGCATCGCCGTCGGGGGCAGCGGAGCGCCGATAGTGAAGGGCAACCAATTTCTCGACAACCAGGCTAGCGGTATGAGTGTCGCCGGGACTTCTCGAGCAGATATTCGGGAAAATACCTTTAAAGGAGCGGATGTGGGGCTGAAGATCGCCGAAAATGCCAGTCCTTTAATCATCAGCAATCAAATTTCTGGCAATGAAGATGGTATCGTCGTGCGGCAAAACGCCCAACCCATTTTACGGGGCAACGTCATTACCGAAAATGATCGCTACGGGGTGGCAATTCGCGATCGCGCCCAACCCGATTTGGGAACTCCCGACGATCCGGGGGGCAATACCCTCCGCAAGAACGACGAAGAAGATTTGAAAAATGCTTCCGGAGAAGAGATTCGGGCATTCGGCAACGACCTCGATGGCGATCGGGTTGCCGGACGAGTAGACCTGTCCGACGGGACGTCACCCGTCCTCGTCAGCACCACCCCCTCCTCGTCTTCTCCACCCGTTCCCGTGCGAGAATTCGGACAAGCACTTTCTGCCCGTCCCGTTTCCCCCACGGCAACGCCTCGGGAAGCACCCTCTGGGCGGAACGGATCGGTTCGCGCCTTGGCACTGGAAGTCGACCCGCCGCCCGCCTTTCCCGCCCCCAATATCGATCGCCCGGTTTCGCGATCGCTTCCGCCCAAGTCTCCCGCCCCTCTGGCAGCCTTGCCTTCGATTTCGCCTATTTCTCCTCCCCCACCTCGAGCGATCGATCGACCCTCCGTCACCGAATTGGTTCCCTCCCTAGCGCCCCTTCCCGTCCCCGCCATCGACATCCCCATCGGCGATGCCGGAGACGAATCGTGGATTGCAGGGCAACCCCCCTCCCAGATTTCCTCGCAACTGCGACCCGTCGCCACCAATTTGCGCTACCGCGTCATCGTCGAGGCGCACAGCGTCCGGGAACGGGCGGCAATCCGGGCAGTTGCTCCCGATGCCTTCAGCACTTTTCTCGAGGGTCGCGAAGTCGTCCAAGCGGGGGCATTTCGCGAACTCAAAAGCGCGGAGTCGTTGCTCGAACAGTTGCAAGGTTTGGGCTTACCCGCCACAATTGAGGACGTGGATAATCCATCTAACAACTAACATCCCTTGACACGACAAGTTTATGACTCAAACAATATGGATTGCCCGACACGGCAACCGCATCGACTTCGTTCGCCCCGAGTGGTTCGAGACTGCCGAGATGCCTTACGATCCGCACCTGTCCGAAGATGGCGAAATCCAAGCCTGGGAACTGGCACAGCGACTCAAAGGCGAACCGATCGATCGCATCTTTTGCTCTCCTTTCTTACGAACCGTGCAAACGGCGAACCACGTTGCCGAGGTTCTCGATTTACCCCTCTATTTAGAATGGGGACTGTGCGAGTGGCTCAATCCCGATTGGATGCACGCCATGCCGGAAACGCTGCCGCCGGAAACCTTGAAAGCGCGATTTCCCCGGATCGATCTGGGTTATCGCTCTCGGATACAGCCGCAGTATCCGGAAACCGACGAACTGTGCTGGCAGCGCACCGCAGAAACAGCGCGGCGGTTAGTTGCTGATTTTCCCTCGAATAGTTTGTTCGTGGGTCACGGTGCGTCGGTGGTGGGGGCTGCCATCGGACTTTTAGGCGATTATGTGGAAATTAAAGCCTCGTTGTGCTGCTTAGTGAAGTTGGTTCGCCGCGAGGATGAATGGGTGATGGAGTTAAATGGCGATACGTCGCATTTAAGTCGATCTCAAACCCGCATTCGATTTAATTAAGGTTAATTTTTATCGCGATTGGCTTCAACCATCAGTATTGTGCTAAAACTCTAGACTCAGAAGATTAAGCTGTTATGCATTGAAATTGTGACTTGGGGTGACATCCAGAAACGGTGACGCGGTGAGAGATTGACCGTTTTGATACAGAGCGACCGATACCCAGTTTGAGGAGGTTCGCGCCGATCGACCTCGTAGCTCTTTATATTTTACCTGTAATCTGCTACGATGGTTAAAATACTATAAAAAAATCCCTCATCGGCTCGATTTTACCCTTCCTCGTCTTCACGAGCGAGACGCGCAAGAATCATCGACTTGTTGGGGAACGACCTTGGAAGACATCAAATCCTTGCGTCCCTTCAAGGGGCAGATTTTTCAGATCGTTTCGTTACAGGAAGGTTAAGGCTGTCGTGGAAAAGATAGAAGGGTATTTGAGAAATATCGTACTAAAATCGCCCCAAGTTTTGGCGATCGATCGGGATGAAGATAATTTAGTTCTCGTTTATCAAACGTTAGAAATGTTTGGGTATAGTTGTGTCGTTACCCAAGATCGGCAAATAGCTATGAATTTAGCTAAGGTCTATCAACCAAATTTAGTTTTGCTCGAAATTAGCGCCACCCATCCGGAAGATTTCAAGCTACTTTCTGAGTTCAAAAGCAATCCCAAAACTGCCGAACTCTCGATTATTGCCCTGACAACTTATACCAACTCTCACGAGTGCGATCGCCTGCTAGAACTGGGGTGTAAAGATTACCTTTGCAAGCCCTATCTTCTCGAAGAACTTGGTACTCTCGTCTCTCGTCATCTTCCTTTAGATTCGACGAACCTACTCTCCTTGGAAAGATCTTTGAGTAAGACTTCTCAAAGGCTCGCTTAGAAATGCCTAGAAGTCAGCAGCCGGCCATGCTGTTGGTGCTGACTTCCAACTTCTCAGATTATTCTCAGGCTAAGCGATCAAATCGTCGCGCTCGTTTTCACCCCGAAGTTAACGGTAAAGTGGAAACGAACTGAAAAACCCGAGTTTACGAATTGCCTTGCAAGTGAGCTTCGAGGAACCACAAATACTTATCGATCGTCCGGGAAACTTCAATATAGAGATCGTTCGTATCCATATCGTGCAATTCTTCCGCGCGATCGGCACCTTCTCTCAATAATTTGGCATAGGCGGCAAAGCGATCAGCTAGTGCCGTAATGTGGTCTTTGCCATCGATAATATCTAACGGATATTCGGGTAAAATCGATTCTTGGGCTGCCATTCGCGCAGTTCCCAAAGGCGTTCCCCCCAATGCCGTCATCCGTTCGGCAAGCATATCGATATACTTTTCGAGTTGCGACGCCATTTCATCAAACAGTTCGTGCAACTGGAAAAAATCCATCCCTTTGACCGTCCAGTGAGCTTGCTTCACTTGGGTTTTTAAGTCTAGGGTCGTGGCTAAGGTTTCGTTGAGAACTTCGGCAACTTGGCGGCGAGTTTCTTCGGCAATATCGATACGAGTATGGTGAAATCTAATTTTGGGGCAATCGGCGCTGTCGGTTTGCGTATTGGTAACAAAGGCTTGCATAATGGAATCTCTCCTTCGGGTCTAATATAAGGTTCTTAATACCGCTGAAATGGTTAGCCAGCTCGGAACGATCGAGCATCGTTAGCTTTATAGAAATCAATATGCTCTGCTATGCTGCGATCGGGCAGTCTTCGAGCGGTACATCCTTACCATAACTAAACTAACCCAGGTTTGACTTCCCCCGGTCGGTATATAACTTTAGGATGAGATCGGCGATCGATCTGGACTTCTTCCTCCAGTCGTCCCTCCCCTATTTCCCAACAACTCTAGTGTTTTTATTTGAATCGACAACAGCTATACAATCGAGATTTTTGTAGATTTGGCAATGACTTATGCAACGCTTTCCGAACTGATTGCGGGCGCGATCTCCGGTCAACTGGTGAGTTTTCCCACCGATACCGTCCCCGCTTTAGCCACTCGACCCGATCGAGCGGCACTCATTTATACTGCCAAGCAGCGCGATGTCACCAAACCGTTAATTTTGATGGGGGCAACAGCAGAGGATTTGTGGCAGTACGCGCGCGGGAGCGATGGCGAACGGGAACTCTGGCAGCGCGTTGCCCGCACTTATTGGCCCGGACCGCTCACCTTAGTCTTACCCGCCAGCGATCGCCTGCCACCGCAAGTCAATCCCACCGATCCCACCACCATCGGTATCCGCGTCCCCAACAGCGCGATCGCCCGTCGCATTCTCGCGCAAACGTCCCCCCTGGCAACCACCAGCGCCAACCGTTCCGGCGAACCCCCATTATCCGACCTATCTCAAATTGCCGTCGAGTTTCCCGAAGCGCTAACTCTCGATCCGGCAGAAGTGACGGAAACACCGGGAGGCGTGCCGTCTACGGTGGCAAAATGGACGGGTTGCGGTTGGAACATTTTGCGTCAGGGGGCGATTTCTGAGGAACAGTTACGGGCGATCGAAACCCACCCGTAGAGAACCTCAGTACGGGATAAGACAGCTTCCGGTGGTGGGGAGCAGGGGAGGCAGGGGAAGCAGGGGGAGCTTTCTTGAGCAGGGGAGGCAGGGGGAGCTTTCTTGAGCAGGGGGAGAGAAACAACTAACCACTAACAACTAACCCTGCGGGTTCACCATTTGCTCCCCAAGACCACAATGGTTCACCACTAACAAACCCCAAACCCCAAACCCCCAACACCAAATGACCAATGACCTATTACCCATTACCCATTACCGGAAACTGTCTGATTTCGTATTGACGTTAATATTGATGAATCCAGAGATCGCACCGTGGAGATCCTTAATTGCCGGAGCGTTACACCGCCACCGCAGCTTACCCCAATCTCGCTATTTGCAACTGGCAACAGTGCGTCCCGACGGGCGTCCCGCCAACCGAACGGTGGTTTTTCGCGGTTTTCTCGAAGGGAGCGATCGACTGCAAATCGTCACCGACGATCGTAGTGAAAAAGTGGCGCAGATTCGGGACAATGCCTGGGGCGAAGTGTGTTGGTACTTTCCTCAAACTCGCGAACAGTTCCGCCTCTCCGGTCAACTGACGGTTGTCGGTGCGGATTGTAACGATGCCGACCTGCAATTAGCTCGTCGCCAAGCTTGGAGCAAACTGTCAGATTCTGCCCGATCGGGGTTTGCGTGGCCCCCACCCGGTCAACCGAGAGCCGAGGCGGCTGCATTTAACGTCCCCATTCCCGATGCGAATGTACCGTTACCGCAGTTTTGTTTGTTGCTGTTAGATCCCCAAGAGGTCGATCACCTGCAACTGCGAGGAGATCCGCAAAATCGGTGGGTTTACCGACGGCAAAGCGATGGTAGTTGGTCGGTTGCGCTTGTCAATCCTTAAAATAGGCGTTGTCCGATCCGGGTCGATTCAGGATAATTCGTCGGGAGCGGGAATGGGGAAAATATGACCCATCATAAATTGAGAAACCTTGGGATTGCAGGAAGTTTGGGGGTTCGCGTCTCGATCGGGCGGCAAGAAACACAGGGCAACCCGTCCGATTCCCGGCATGAGAGCGGCAACGCGATCGGCAATAGAATGGGTGTGATTTTTCAGTTGTTGGGTGAGAAATTGGTTAGGCGCGATGATAAATAGCGTTTTCACCCCCACGCGATCGGGCATCATGCCAAACGTGCACTCGCGAAAGATCTCGCGCACCGACGGTTCGCAAGATTCGCAAAAGCGATCAAATAACGAGGCATAAAACTCTTCAGCCAGCGCGCGATCGCTAAAACTCGATTCAGATAACATAAGACCGTCCTTAATGATAACTTCACAATGGAATTTGGATAACGTGCGGATACTCCCTAAAATCTTTCTACTTCTACTTTGCTGTCCGGTTGCGGATTGTTGTGCGATCGGTGTCGTAGACTAACGGTGAAATTTTGAAGTTCCCGCAGCGATCGGCATCCTAAAAAAGAGCGATCGGCATCACATCGTCGCCTACCTGGGATTTGGACGCATCCGTCCCCGAATTAAACGTATTCAACCAATAGTGTAGAACTCACTCAAGACTCATTTAGCTCTTGGGAAATCTCAAGACTTCCCAAGGCGCACACTACGCCTAATTATACCAAATTTATCAATTTGTAAAGCCATCGATCGCCCGTTGAGGGGCGATCGATTACTGACAATCTCCATTCCTTCAACTCGAACTTAACTATTTGGGGAGGTGGGAATGGTGACATCGATCGAGGTTACCGGAATGCGAGGATTGAGAGTTGCCAACGGTGGCTGAATGGCTCCCGTATTCCCCACCACCAGCGTCACCAGATTTTCCGGTTTGAGATATTGCTGCGCCACGCGCTGCACGTCGGCGATCGTCGTCGATTCTACCCCGCGTTGGTACTCGAAAATAAAATCTTCCGGATAGGCGTAATAATCGTACGTCAGCAAGCGGGAGAGGGTCTGCGCCGGATCGGCAAAATTAAAGACAAAGGAGTTAATTTCCGATTCTTGAGCGTATTGCAATTCTTCTGGCGTAATCGGTTCGTTGCGGATGCGTTCGATCTCTCCTTTAATCGCTTGAATAAAGGGAACGGTTGCATCCGATCGCGTTTGTCCGCCAGCGATGAAAATACCGGGATAATCGTAACGAGCACTCCACGCCGCATAGACGGAATAAGCCAATCCCTGGCGCGATCGCACTTCGTTAAACAGTCGCCCGCCAAACCCGTTGAGAACTCCATTCATCACCCCCAGAGCCGGGTAATCCTCGCTATTGCGCTGTCCGCCCAAATGACCGATCAGCACGGAACTTTGAGTGAGTTGGGGTTGGTCGATCGCAAAAATTCCCCCTTGATGTTGCTGAGAAACAGGCGGCAAGTTCAGAGGCAGCAATTTGGGATTGTTCTGCCAATCGCCCAATTCTCGTTTGATGAGAGTCCGCATTTGAGCGGGTTCAAAATCGCCGACAATGCCTAAAATAACGTTATTAGGATGAAAATATCGCTTGTGAAAGTTTGCCAAATCTTGGCGATCGATATTGTTCAAATCGGCGTATTCTACCACTCGAGCGTAGGGACTGGTTTCGCCGTAAATCAGTTTTTTAAATTCTCGCAAAGCGATGTCGTTGGGATCGTCGTTGCGACGGGCAATCCCTCCCGCCATCTGGGTTTTAGCGACTTCCAGTTTATCGGCTGCGAAGATCGGCTCCCGCAACACCTCAGCAAATAAGCCAAATACTTCCTCTAAATCTTCGCTGAGGGCACTGAAACTTGCCGAACCCGATGCCGTACCGATCGAGGTTTCGACGTATGCCGCCCGTTGTTCGAGCATTTGGTTGAGTTGGTCTGCCGTGTGGCTGCGCGTGCCGCCCGAACGCATCACGTCTCCGGTTAAACTCGCCAGGCCGACTTGGTTGCCAGGTTCCCAACGACTCCCCGTACGAATCAATGCCGTGCCACTGACGAGAGGTAATTCCCGATCCTGCATTAAATATACGACCATCCCGTTGTCCAACTGAAAACGGGTGTAGTCCGGGAGTTGAATATCGGGTACGGGAGGAAATTCTAACTCTGTATAGTGTTTGGGGATATCAGTGGGTGCGAATTGCGCGATCGCCCCCCGTAG
Source organism: Oscillatoriales cyanobacterium M59_W2019_021 (assembly GCA_015295945.1). Lineage (GTDB taxonomy): Bacteria > Cyanobacteriota > Cyanobacteriia > Cyanobacteriales > Geitlerinemataceae > DVED01. Next base: position 12,003 of record DVED01000174.1, read on the forward strand.
CATCCCGAACACCAAAAAGACGATAACCAGCAGAGCCACTCCAATCTGGGACTTGCGAATTCCGAATGATCGATTCATGAGGGAAGCTAATGGGGAAAATGCTGCAAGCGGCGCGGCGCTGCATTACAACTCTATCGCAACTATTGTACCAGCTTGGATTGAAGCCAAAACTCAAACCGGAAGTTCCCCTTCAATCGTGGGAGAACTTCCGGTTTAGACATCGGGTTTCTGCTAAGAAACCGTGGTTAATCGAGATGGTGTCTTTCAAGACTGGGAAAAGACACTCTAAATCAAAATCACCGACATCAATAACTTTTCCTGATGCCGTAATGGGGTTGGACGAGGCGTCGAGCGACGACTGTTTCAATTTCAATAATAATGGGAGATCGAGTGGGTCTAGGCTTTCCTCTCAGACGAGGATAGAGAAATCCCCTCAAGGGTTACGCAACTTCAAAGGAAGTCGAACTGTCAAAAATCTCAAATACGCGATCGAGTTGAGTCAACTCAAAGATGATGCGGATCGAGGGAGAAACAGAACACAGGCTGAATCTACGACCGATTTGCTGGGACAAGCTGAGCGCCGAGACAAAAGCCATCAGTCCAGCACTATCTAGCGATTCAACTTCCTTCATGTCGATCAAGACGGCAGATGTCTCGGAGTTGGAAACGGCTGTCGTTAACTGGTTTCTAAGCACGGTAGCATTAGCCGCGTTCAGATGACCCTCTAACTTCATGACAGTTGCTTTCGGTAGATTCATAACAGCCTGCATAATTCAATTCCTTTTGACTTGGCTACTGGAACATGAAAATTGATGACACAAACATAGACGATTTTTGCCAAATCTGACTACCCATTAGGGTAGAATTTTGCCGAATCTTCGCGTTTGTCATCGATTCTGTAAAGTTTTCAGCAAGACTGGGTTAAAAATGCAGTCCAAGATACCAACATTTTCGGGATACAGCCATCAGCCGACCGCTATTGCCAATCCGATCGAACGATCGATCGGAAGCAGGGGGAGACGGAGACACGAAGAAACGGAGAGCGTGAATGCGAAAGCGCAAAAGCGTATCAGTCCAACCCCAAACCCCTAATCGCACCAATATTTGGTAAGTTGAGTTGAGTAACGCATCTGGCGGCGAGAACGCTGGGAAAATACGTCGATGGCAATCTTACACGGAAGTTGGCAACTCGAAGATCGAGGTGGGGAGTTGTTCGTTTGGGGGGAAACGTGGCGCCGCCTCGACGCCGTGCCTTCGTCCGATGGAATTATTCTATCGTCGGACGATCGCCTGTGCCTGCATCCTTTGGCAATGAGTGCCGCGCAAGTGATGGCATTGCTGCGAGATAAATTGGGACTCGCATCCCAGCGCAGTTGGAGATCGATCGAGAAAACGGCAATTCTACCAACGATGTTCCTGGAAACGGGGGAACGGGTTCCGCAACATTCCGCCGCCGAACCGGAGGGAGAGTTAATCCCGTATCCGTGGCAAGTGGAGGGGATTTGCCTGTCGGCGGGGGACGCTTTGGAGGTGCTGCAAGCGCTGCCGTTGGGGACGATGGATGCGGCAGAATCGTTTGTGGGTGCGGATTTGCGGTTTTGGTCGCACGTGGCACGGTGGACGTTGGATTTACTGGTTCGCAGTAAGTTTTTGCCGGGATTGGAGCATTGGGACGGGGGTTCGGTGGTGGCAGTGTGGCAACCCTTACTCGATAGTGCCACCGATCGCGATCGCCTGACGCGCTTTGCCAAACAAATGCCGTCTGCTAGTCGCAGCTATACGGACACGGACGTCTTTCTCGAGTTCCTGGGATCGCAAGGGGAAGTGGAGGACGTGGCGGAGTCGATCCTGGATTTCCCGTTTCCTTCTGCGCGATCGTTGTTGCGCGACTTTTTGCAGCGGACGATCGACGCTCAGGTGCGATCGATTATTGGCAAAGAAGCGCTGCCGAAGGTCTCCGCACCCGCAAGTCAATGGCTCAAAGCACTGAGCTCCGAGTCGGGAACCCTCAAGCCCTCGAAAGATCTCGCGGTGCTAGAAACGGCGATCGAAACGTGGCAAGCTCCCGTGCGATCGCACCTTTCCGGTGAAGCGCAATTTCGCACGGCATTCGTATTGGAACCTCCGGCAAATGGCAATGGGGAATGGTTGCTGAAATTTTGCTTGCAAGATGCCGACCAACCAGACTTTTTGGTAGACGCGCGCACCATTTGGAACCATCCGGTCGATCGTCTGGTCTATCGAGGTCGGGCGATCGAACATCCCCAAGAAACCCTACTCGGCGGGTTGGGACTGGCATCGCGCCTCTATCCGGCGATCGAACCCTCGCTACAAACTCAGCGTCCCCAACGGTGTCCCCTCGATCCCATTCAAGTCTACCAATTCCTCAAAGGGGTTTCGTGGCGCTTCCAAGATAGCGGTCTCGGCGTCATTTTACCCCCCGGTTTAGCCAACTACGACAGCGCCACCGGACGCTTGGGATTGAGCATCCAGGCGGCATCCCCTGCCCAAGGCGGCATCGGACTGCAAAGTTTGCTCGCTTTTAAGTGGGAACTCAGCCTCGGGGGGCGCCGCATTTCCCAGGCGGAGTTTCGCCAACTCATCACCCAAGGCAGTCCCTTAGTGGAAATTAACGGGGAATGGGTGGAATTGCGTCCGGCGGACGTGAGAGCGGCGGAAGCGTTCTTCGCCAGTCGCCAAGACCAGATGACGCTATCGCTGGAAGATGCGCTGCGCCTGAGTGCGGGGGAAACCCAAACCATCGATAAGTTACCCGTGGTCAATTTCGAGGCAACGGGAGCGTTGAAAGAATTGATGGATACGCTGACGGGGAATAAATCGTTAGAGGCGATCGAAACTCCCAAGACGTTTCGCGGTGAATTGCGTCCGTATCAGGCGCGAGGCGTAGGTTGGTTGGCATTTCTGGAACGCTGGGGTTTAGGCGCGTGTTTGGCGGACGATATGGGGTTGGGAAAAACCATCGAGTTGATTGCGTTTTTGCTCCACCTACAAGAGGAAGAAAAGCTGGTCGATCCGGTGTTGTTGGTGTGTCCCACTTCGGTTCTGGGAAACTGGGAACGGGAGGTGAAAAAATTCGGTTCTACGCTGAAAACCCTCGTCCATCACGGGGACAAGCGATCGAAAGGAAAAGCCTTAGTTAAAGCAGTTCGCGATCGCCATTTAGTCATCACCAGCTATTCTTTAGTCTATCGCGATTTAAAAGATTTCAAACTCGTCCAATGGCAAGGTATCGTCTTAGATGAAGCGCAAAATATCAAAAATCCCACGGCAAAACAATCCCAAGCCGTGCGCGAAGTCGAAGCCAATTTCCGCATTGCTTTAACGGGAACTCCCGTGGAAAATCGCTTGTCAGAATTGTGGTCAATTTTAGATTTCCTCAATCCCGGTTATTTGGGAACTCAAGCCTTTTTCAAACGGCGGTTTGCCCTGCCGATCGAAAAATACGGCGATACCACCTCCCTACAAACCTTGCGATCGCTCGTCCAACCCTTCATCCTGCGCCGCTTAAAGACCGATAAAGACATCATTCAAGATTTGCCCGAAAAGCAGGAAATGACCGTTTTCTGCCCGCTATCGGCTCGGCAAGCGCTTCTATATCAACAAATTGTCGAGGGTTCCCTCGAGGCGATCGAATCGGCAGACGGCATTCAACGACGGGGACAAATTTTGGCGCTGCTGGTGAAGCTCAAACAATTGTGCAATCATCCCGAACTCTTAGAGGCAAAGACTGCTAAATCTAAATCCATCGAATTCGAGAAATTCGCGCAACAATCTGGAAAATTGCAACGCTTAGAAGAAATGCTCGAAGAACTCCTTGCAGAAGGCGATCGCGCTCTCATTTTCACCCAATTTGCTGAATGGGGAAAACAACTGCAACCCTATTTAGAAAAAACCTTAAATCGGGAAGTTTTATTCCTTTACGGCAGCACCCGCAAAGAGAAACGAGAAGAAATGGTCGATCGCTTCCAACACGATCCCCAAGGTCCGCCGATTATGATTTTATCCATTAAAGCCGGAGGTGTAGGGTTAAATTTAACCCGAGCCAATCACGTTTTTCACTTTGATCGCTGGTGGAATCCCGCCGTGGAAAACCAAGCTACCGATCGCGCTTTTAGAATCGGTCAAAAGCGTAACGTTCAAGTTCACAAATTCGTTTGTACCGGAACCTTAGAAGAAAAAATTCACGATTTAATTGAAAGTAAAAAAGCGCTTGCCGAACAGGTGGTGGGTGCGGGAGAAGATTGGCTGACCGAACTCGATACCAGCCAACTGCGAAATCTACTCCTGCTCGATCGAACTGCCGTGATTGAAGAAGATCGATCGATCTAAAACTTTACGTCCTTTGTGTCTTCGCGATCTAAACCCTTAAAACCGCGAGCCGACAATCATCGAACCGATACCGGAATCGGTAAACACTTCTAACAATAAAGCGTGAGGAATGCGACCGTCGATGATATGCGCGGCTTTGACCCCCTGTGCGAGCGATCGCACGCAGCACGTCACTTTTGGAATCATTCCCCCCGCCACAATTCCCTCTTCAATTAACTCCCGCGCACCCTGAATATCCACCTTGGGAATTAACGTCGAAGGATCTTTATAATCTCGCAAAATCCCTGCCGTATCCGTCAGCAGAATTAACTTCTCGGCACCGAGTGCGGCGGCAATTTCCCCAGCAACCGTATCGGCATTGATATTGTACGCCTGACCGCTTTCGTCGGCAGCCACGCTAGAAATCACGGGAACGTAACCGCTATCGAGAAGTGCCTCCACCACGCGCGTATCCACCGAGGTGACATCACCGACGAAGCCGATGCCTTCTTGACCTTGGGGACGCGCGCCGATTAAGTTGCCATCCTTTCCGCATAGGCCCACAGCCGCACCACCAGCTTGGTTGATCAGCGTCACGATTTCCTTATTCACCCGACCGACCAGCACCATTTCTACCACGTCCATGGTCGGCGCATCGGTCACGCGCAACCCATCTTTAAATTGGGGAGCAATGCCAAGTTTTCCCAACCAAGTATTGATTTCGGGACCGCCACCGTGAACGACGACGGGTCGCACGCCAACGCAGGAGAGAAAGACGATATCGCGGATAACTTTATCTTTGAGGGTTGATTCTTTCATCGCCGCACCGCCGTATTTGACGACGATGGTCCGTCCGGCAAACTGTTGGATGTAGGGGAGTGCTTCGCTGAGGACTCGGACTCGCGTGGCGTCGGCTTCCCGTAAATACTCGTGTTCGTTGAGCATGGATGGTGTGTTAACGATCCCGATAGTGGCAAGTTCTTTGCCAGGATATCAGAATCTAGAGGGCGATCGGTATCGACCGTCACGATCGGGCGATCGGATCTTGAAAATTAATTAGGGGTAATGGGTAATCGCCTTAAATCTCAATTCTCTGTCGAGCCGGATTCCCTGCATTTCCTAGCCTTAGGGTGGGCAGCCTTCAACGGCTTCTCCGAGTACAGCGGGAAAATGCTGCCCACCCTACAAGTCTCTATCCAATTCCCAAACGACTGATGACTCTGCCTCATTCTTCCTTCTGCTTCTTCTCCGCTTCCAACCGCAACCGCACCGACTCGGCGTGAGAGTGCAACCCTTCCGCTTGTGCCAACGCCTGAATCGCGCCGCCCATTTTTTTCAGTGCCGTTGCCGAATATTCGATCAAACTCGAGTGCTTCATAAACGTTTCTACCCCCAACGCCGAAGCATACCGCGCCGTGCCGGACGTGGGCAGGGTATGATTGGGACCGGCGAGGTAGTCTCCCACCGCTTCTGGGGTGGAACTGCCGAGGAAAATCGCTCCGGCGTGGCGAATTTGGGGAACCAAATCCCACGGTTCTTCGACTTCCAATTCCAAGTGTTCCGGCGCAAAAATGTTGGAGAGTTCGGCAGCTTCTTCGAGGGACTCGACGATGACGATCACTCCGTAATGGGCGATCGCCTTTTCGGTTAGCAAGCGGCGGGGATGGTCTGCCAGTTGGCGATCGACTTCTGCCACCACTTGCCGCGCCAGTGCCGAATCCGGGGTGAGCAAAATCGACGATGCCATGGGATCGTGTTCTGCTTGCGCCAGCAAATCCGCCGCCAGATACACTGGATTCGCCGTACTATCGGCAATCACCAACACTTCCGACGGACCCGCCAGGGAGTCGATCCCCACCGTGCCGTAGACTAATTTTTTCGCCAAGGTGACGTAAATATTGCCCGGTCCGGTGATAACATCCACTTTGGGAATCGTTTCGGTTCCGTAGGCTAAAGCGGCGATCGCCTGAGCGCCTCCCACGCGATAGATTTCTTGGATTCCCGCTTCCTGCGCCGCCACCAAAACCACGGGATTGAGGGTTTTATCCGTCCCCGGCGGCGTCACCATGGCAATGCTCGGCACGCCTGCCACCTTCGCCGGAATTGCGTTCATCAACACCGTACTGGGATACGCCGCGCGACCGCCGGGAATGTAGATCCCCGCCCGATCGACCGGATTGTATCGCTTGCCCAACACGATCTCGTCTTCGCCGAAATTCACCCAACTCTTCGGCACGCGCTGCCGATGGAATGCCTCGATTTGCTGGGCTGCCAGCCGAATTGCCCCCAGCAACTCCGGAGAGACGTGCTGGTATGCCATATCGAGTTCGATATCGCTCACCCTCAACTTGTCGGACGTCAGGGCTTGACCGTCGAACTCGCGGGTGTAGTGCAGCAAAGCACGATCGCCCTCCCGCTTGACGGCTGTTAGTACCTCCCGCACCGTTGCCTCTTTTTCCGCTACGCGATCGTCGTGGGTGCGATCGCAAATCCGACGCAGTTCAGCTTCTGCCTCAGTCCGCTGAGTGAGAATTCGCAGCATGGAGTCCGAATGCCTATCTAGGTAACTGGGTTAATGGTTCCGAGTGACTAAGACGGATGCGCTTGAGTGCGAGTCTCCGCCTGTTTATAGCTTAACGCGAATTTTTTCGCGACGCGCCTTTGTCCGGGGTCGAGATGTTATATTAGTTCTTCGGAAGCCTGAAGTTGAGTGAAAACTCACGGGGTTAGGAACTAGCCTCGTCAGACGCCGAGTAACAACCGCTACCTATAGCTTGGGCTATCAGGCAAGTTGGTGCGATGAAGCGTCCCAAACCCAATGTTTGACAAAGTAATGTTGGGTAGTTCATGCCTAAAAATGATTCAATCTTAACGTTCGTCGCAAACAGAGGAATTTCGAGTGGCTAATATCAAATCTGCTATCAAGCGCGTGCAAATCGCCGAGCGCAACCGACTGCGAAACAAAGCCTACAAGTCCGCCGTGAAAACGCTGATGAAGAACTACCTTCAAGCCGTCAGCGAATACGGAACCAATCCCACCCCCGAGAAGCTGGCGGAAGTCCAGCAACGGCAAGCGGCAGCCTACAGCAAAATCGACAAAGCCGTCAAACGCGGCGTTCTCCACGCCAACAACGGCGCCCGAAAAAAATCTCGCTTAGCCAGAGCGCTAAAACAGTACGAAACTCCGGTAGCCTCCTAGGAGCAGGGGGAGCCGGGGAGGCAGGGGGAGAAAAGCAACTAACAACTAACCCCAAATGACCAACCCCAAACCCCAAACCCCGAACACCCAAGACCCAGTGACCCATGACCAACCCCATACAACTGATCGATACGCACGTTCACATTAACTTCGACGTGTTCCAAGGGGAATTGGACGAGTTACGATCGCGCTGGCGAGAAGCTGGGGTCGCTCAACTCGTCCACGCCTGCGTTAAGCCGTCGGATTTCGACTCGATTCGGGCGATCGCTGATCGGTTTGAGGAAATGTCCTTTGCCGTGGGGTTGCATCCCCTGGAAGCCGACAACTGGACGCCCCAGATGGGTGAGGAAATCCTAACTTTGGCAAAGTCAGACGCGCGGGTGGTGGCGATCGGGGAAATGGGGTTAGATTTCTTCAAAGCGGAAAATACTGATATCCAAAAGCAGGCATTTCTCACGCAACTGGAAATCGCCCACCAACTCAACTTACCCGTCATCATCCACTGCCGGGAGGCGGCAGAAACGATGGTTCCCCTGCTGCGGGAGTTTTGGGAACGGCACGGTGCGGTGCGCGGGGTGATGCACTGTTGGACGGGAACCCCGGAGGAAACCCAATGGTTTCTCGATCTGGGGTTTTACGTCAGCTTTAGCGGCGTGGTGACCTTTAAAAAGGCAACCGCCGTACAAGAGTCAGCGAAACGAGTTCCGGACGATCGCCTCCTCGTCGAAACCGACTGCCCGTTTTTAGCCCCGGTTCCCAAACGCGGCAAGCGCAACGAACCCGCCTACGTCCGCCACGTCGCCGAAGAAGTGGCAAAACTGCGAGGTATTCCTTTAGAAACCCTCGCCGCGCAAACCACCGAAAACGCCCGATCGTTATTTGCTTTGAAGAGTCATTAGTCATTCGTCATAGGTCATTTGGGGTTTGGGGTTTGGGGTTTGGGAGTTTGTTATTAGTTCTTGGGGAGTGGCTAGTGGCTAGTTGCATTCACGGTCTCCGTGTCCCCGTGTCTCCGTGTCTCCGTGTCTCCGTGTCTCCCTTCCCCCGCTCCCCCCGCTCCCCCTGCTCGACCATTTGTAGTAGCATTCAACCAAAACCCTATGGGAGTATCGTTCCCCGTTTCGCCGGGAAAATTCTGGTGATCGCCCCGCCTAAAATGTCCCGCTTTGTGGCAACCTGAATAGAGAGACCCAACTTTAAATATACTGACCTCGCAACTCAGTCAGGTTTTACTTATGCAAACTTTGCCCAATCCCACCCAGACGGCATCTACATCCGCTCCTGCAACCTTCGACACCACCATTCGCAGGCGGAAAACCCGTCCGGTTCGAGTCGGCAATGTCACCATCGGTGGAGGATATCCGGTGGTGGTACAGTCGATGATCAACGAAGATACCATGGATATTGACGGGTCGGTGGCTGCCATTCGTCGATTGCACGAAATCGGCTGCGAAATCGTCCGCGTCACCGTCCCCAGTTTGTCCCACGCCAAAGCACTGGCAGATATCAAACGCAAACTGATCGAAACCTACCAAGACGTGCCGTTGGTTGCCGACGTTCACCACAACGGCATGAAAATTGCCTTAGAAGTTGCCAAGCATGTCGATAAAGTCCGGATCAATCCGGGATTGTACGTGTTTGAAAAACCCAAAAGCGATCGTACCGAATATACCCAAGCAGAATTCGATGAAATTGGCAACAAAATTCGCGAAACGTTAGAGCCTTTGGTCATCTCTTTGCGCGACCAAGGTAAAGCGATGCGAATTGGAGTTAACCACGGTTCTCTCGCCGAACGGATGCTGTTTACCTACGGCGATACTCCCGAAGGAATGGTGGAATCGGCGATCGAATTTATCAAGATTTGCGAATCGTTAAACTTCCACAATTTAGTGATTTCCCTCAAAGCATCTCGCGTTCCGGTGATGGTAGCCGCCTACCGGTTGATGGCGAAACGCATGGACGAATTGGGAATGGATTATCCCTTACATTTAGGGGTAACCGAAGCCGGAGATGGAGAGTACGGTCGGATTAAATCTACAGCCGGAATTGCCCCGCTTTTAGCCGATGGCATTGGCGATACCATTCGGGTTTCCATCACCGAAGCTCCGGAAAAAGAAATCCCGGTTTGCTACAGTATTTTACAAGCCCTGGGTTTGCGGAAAACCATGGTGGAATACGTAGCCTGTCCTTCCTGCGGTCGCACGTTATTCAACCTGGAAGACGTGCTTCATCAAGTGCGCGAAGCCACGAAACATTTAACGGGGTTGGATATTGCGGTGATGGGTTGCATCGTCAACGGTCCGGGGGAAATGGCGGATGCCGATTACGGTTACGTTGGCAAGCAACCGGGGTTTATTTCCCTGTATCGAGGACGGGAAGAAATTAAAAAAGTCCCGGAAGATCGAGGGGTGGAAGAGTTAATTAATTTAATTAAAGCCGACGGACGTTGGATCGATCCTTAACGATCGGTTTTGGAAAAGTGGGTGTGGCGATCGATCTCCGTCCGGGTAGGTCGTCCCCCGCGTCGATTGGCTTGTGTTACAGTGGGCATAATCCCCATAACTCTCAGTATTTCCCAGATAGGTGGTAGACAGATGGCAATGACAACTCGTGGCTTGGTTTTGGGCGCAACTGTCGTCATGCTCAGTACCGTCACAATGATCGGTGCCGGTCTTCATCACAAGGGTCAAGCGTTTTTCCAAGATAGCCCGAAAGAATTAGTTGATGAAGTTTGGCAAATTATTGATAAGAATTATGTTGATGCCACCTTCAATCAAGTGGATTGGCGGGAAACCCGAGACGAGTACCTCAATCGTTCCTACACCAGCAATGAGGAAGCCTATGCGGCAATCCGGGAAATGCTGGAACTCTTGGGAGATCCCTACACGCGATTCATGGACCCGCAAGAGTTCCGGAATATGCAGATCGATACGGCAGGGGAACTGACGGGGGTGGGGATTCAATTGTCTCAGGACGAAGAGACGAACGAACTGATCGTGGTTTCGCCCATTGAAGATACGCCAGCGTTTCAAGCGGGGATTAAGGCACAAGACGTGATTATTGCCATCGACGATCGCAGTACCGAGGGGATGAACATCAACGATGCCGTGAATTTAATTCGCGGTCAAGTGGGAACTTCGGTGAAGCTGAAAATTCGACGGGAAAAGGAAGAGCTAGAATTTGAGATTACCCGCGATCGCATCGAAATTCACCCCGTCCGCTACAGCTACTCTGCCGAAAATGGCGGCGTGGGTTATATTCGCCTGACCAATTTTAGCGATAAAGCCGCAGAAGAAATGCGCGAGGCGATCGAAGATCTCGAATCGCAAAATGTAGTGGGATACGTCTTAGATTTGCGCTCCAATCCCGGCGGTTTGCTGCGTGCCAGCATCGATATCGCCCGGATGTGGCTCGATGAAGGGACGATCGTTTCGACCGTCAACCGCCAAGGCGTTGCCGACGAACAACGCGCCGACCATCGCGCTTTGACCGACAAACCCCTGGTGGTATTGGTCGATGGCGGTTCTGCCAGTGCCAGCGAGATCCTCTCCGGAGCGCTGCAAGATAACCACCGCGCTGAACTGGTGGGAACGCAAACCTTCGGTAAAGGTTTGGTACAATCCGTTCGTCCCTTGGGAGACGGTTCCGGATTGGCGGTGACCATTGCCAAATACCTGACACCCAGCGGTCGCGATATTAATGAAGAAGGGATCGCTCCGGATGTATCGCTGGAACTGACCGAAGAACAGCGGGAAAAATTGCAGCAGGATCGCACCTTAATTGGCACGACCCAAGATCCTCAGTTTGCTAAAGCGATCGAAATTTTGGCTCAGGCAATTGCCACGAAGAAGTAGTTTTGTAATTGGTAATTGGTCATTTGGGGTTTGGGGGTTTGTTAGTTGTTTCTCTCCCCTGCTTCTCCAAGGTAGGGAACGAGTTTTCGGGTTCTAACGTCTTGAAGGCACATCTTAGCCGGATCTCTCGAGATTTTGGGAATTCGATCGGCTGATTTTCCCCGCTCTCGCTCGATTGGGAGAGGGTCGATCGCTATAAAATAGGCGATCGTTACGATTGCAATTTAACAAAACGGGTACAAAATGCTTATGAAGAGTCATCTACGTTCTCTAGTTTGTCGGCTTCTGGCTCTACCTTCAATGGCGTTACTGGTTGGGGGAATGCTACCACCAGGGGCAGTCGCAACCGAACTGACCACCCCGGCAATCGTCGCCCAAACTGCCGATATCCAAACCACTGCCGAACAGTTTGTGGATGCTTTAGCGGCAGGCGACATCGAAAGCGCTCGCGAATTCCTCAATCCTGTGGTGAAAAAGGATTGGTCGGAAAGTGCGATGCGGCAAAATTGGCAAGACGTGCTGGCAATGACGGGTGCTTTCCAAAATCGCCTCAGTTCTCGAGTGGAAAATGAGGTGGTTATCGTCACCGCTCAATTTGAAAACCAGACGAACGATATCTTGGTGATTTTTGACGAGAGCGGTCAAGTCATCGGTTTTGACGTTCCCGAGATGAACTAACCTGCTACCAATGGGTAATGGGTAATGGGTAATTGGCAAACAGCTTCTCCCCCTGCTCCCCCTGCTCGCATTTACGGTCGATAAATTTGACCGAAGGTGCGATCGGGATTCACTGTCACTACCAAATCGACGCGGTTGCCATCCTCCACCAGGGGAGCGATAAACAAGTCTGGGTGTAACGACTTCCAAAAGTAGCCGACGAACTCTTCGATCTCCTCGTCGGTCATTCCCGCTTTACCTTGGGCGATCGCTTGATGTTCGGCTTGCTGGCGCCAGGGAAGGCTGAGGCGATAGTCGGTGGGATAGAGAACCATCAGGCGATCGATCCGTTCCCAGAGGGGTAGGTAATCCCGAAGTCGTTCGTTCGTTTCCCTGGCGAAGGCTTTGTCTGCTTCCGTAACGATCGGATGGGGAGGATTGTCGAAAGCAGAGGGCTCGACGGGTTGCGCCCCCACAAACCAGCCTTCAAAGAGAATAATATCCACGCCCGTCACGAGTTCCGGTTCGGCGCGATCGCCATCTCCGTTCCAGAGGGACTTATCGAAACGGGGAATGGCAATGGGTGCGGTTTCCCCCCGACGCAGGCGATCGAGAACTTCGATTCCCAACTCGATATCGTGGGTTCCCGGCGGACCCCGGCGAATGAAGCGGGGATCGGCAGCTTTCAAGCGTTGGCGATCGGCATGGGTTTTGTACAAATCGTCGATGGACAGACCGATCGTCCGGTATCCCAATTCTGCCAGAATGGTCGTTAGCATCGTCGCCAAGGTAGTTTTACCCATCCCTTGACCGCCCAAAACCCCCCGGACAAAAGGACGCCCTGCGGCGCGGCGATCGTCCGCTAATTGCATCGCCAACGGCAACCACAGCGTCCATAAATTGTCGTAAAAAGCGGCATGATGGGCGATGGGAAAGTGTTGACAGCGATCGATCGTGGCTAGAAATACATCGCATCGTCGGGCGATCGCCTCCCGGACGTTCTCCGGGGAAATGCCAAATGCGCGAGATCTCAAAGGATCGGCGAGTTCCCAACTTTCCAATTGCCGTTTGGCAGATTCGTCAAAGCGGCGATCGGCAATTCCTCGTTCTAAAATCGGTTGTAACTTACCCATTACCTATGACCGAACTTGCCGAATCGGCAGCTTAATGATAAATTCTGCCCCTTCTCCCGGTCGAGAAATGCAGCGCAAGGAACCCCGATGTCGTTCTGCCACAATTTGGTAGCTAATCGAGAGTCCGATTCCCGTACCTTTGCCGACGGGTTTGGTGGTAAAAAAAGGATCGAATAACCGTCGCTGAATCTCTGCGGGAATATGTGGTCCGTTATTGGCAATGCGAATCGAAATTCGATCGCCGTCGCTTCGTTCCGTCCGAATAGAAATCGTCGGTTGGTTGCATCCGGGTGCGATCGATCTTGCGTCTAACGGGTCGATCTCGAAGCCTAAATCTAACGCATCGAGCGCATTGGTAAGAATGTTGAGAAAGACTTGATTGAGTTGTCCGGCATCGCATTCGATCGGGGGAATTTCCCCATAGTCTCGCAACACCTGAATTTCCGGACAGCCGGGTTTGGGGGTCAAGCGATGCTGAAGCATCATCAGCGTACTTTCGAGACCTTCGTGCAAATCGGCGCGTTTGATTCCCGTTTCATCTAAACGAGAGAACGTCCGCAGCGATCGCACGATATTCCGAATGCGCTGCGTTCCCACTTGCATCGAACCCAATAATTTGGGCAAATCGTCTCGAACGAAATCCCAGTCCATTTCCTCCAGCTTTTCGGAAATTTCTGGTATTTCTGGAGATAATTTTTCTTGATAAATTTCTAATAATTTAAAAATATCTTCGATATACATTCGCGCGTGATTTAGATTTGCATGAATAAAGTTGATCGGATTATTGATCTCGTGAGCAATTCCAGCAACCAATTGTCCCAAACTAGACATTTTTTCGGTTTGAACGAGTTGCAATTGCATTTTTTGTAGTTTTAATAGTGTTTTTTCTAATTCAAAAGTTTTTTGTTGGAGTTTTTCTTCTGCTTGCTTGCGTTCAGTGATATCGGTAGCGATTCCACCAAGAGCATAGATTTCACCTGCTGCATTTTTGAGGGGAAATTCGATCGTCAAATACGTACGAACGCGATCGCCGATTTCTACATTATGTTCGTACGTAATCGGGATTTCGAGATCGAGAATTTGCCGATCGTGTTCCTGGAAACGATCGGCAATTTTGGCGGAAAATAACTCCAGATCGGTTTTTCCTAAAATTTCTGCGGGTTCCAAGTTTAAAACCGAGCTAATTTGACGATTGATCGTTAAATATTTTCCGTTTTTATCTTTAATAAAGATAATAGTCGGTGTATAATCTAAAATGGCTTGCAGTCGCTGTTGCGTTTCTTCTTTAGATAATTCCGCCAGCTTGCGCTGAGTAATATCTCGGGCAACCCAAACGACTTCATTAGCTCGCAAAGGGGCAATACTGGCTTCAAACCAGACTTCCGTTTTCTCTAAGAGTAAACTGTATTCGAGATGGGTTGTTTTCTGAGAAGATAGTGTTTTTTGAATGGCTGCGAGAAATCGATCGGCAGTCTCTGACGGAAAGATATCATGAAAGGTTTTGCCAATTAATTCCGATTCGGGTTTGTATAAAAGAGAAGTCCCAGTCGGCACGATACGCAAGTAGCAGCCTTCGCAATCGAGGACTAAAATCACATCTTGCATTGCCCCGAAGAGGGTTAATAATTCATTGTGATAGTCCCGTAAGGCGAGATCGAGTTGTTGGCGATCGGTGACATCTTCCACCATTCCCAAAATCCCGATCGGGACGCCGCTCTCGTCCGGTAACGAGATTTGATGGAGGTTCAACACAATACGACATTCGTCAGACAGCGGTTGAATTTCGATGCGATGCCGTTCGGAAATTTGGCAAGCGAGAATGCGAGCGTCCCAACGCCGAATTTTCTCCACATCTTCCAATTTCCAAGGCAGATCGCGATCGGTTTTGCCAATAATATCTTCAGGGCGTTGCAACTTCAGCAATTGTGCGAATTTCTGGTTGCAACCTCGATAGACCGAATGCCGATCCTTCCAAAAAATTGCTTGAGGCAACCGATCGATCGCCAATTTCCACCCGTCCTCCCCGAAGTTGGGGACGGCGGAGGATGGCGGTTCGATCGGTTGGAAGATCGAGATCGCGACGGGGTTTCCCGAGGCATCGTACCCGCGCGATCGTTGCGTCCTCCACCAACCCACCCCATTCCCCGCCGGAATAGCTTCTTCGCAAACGCCGCTCGTTCCCGTCCTGAGAACGGCTTCATCTCGTTCCCAAAAGAGTGCAGCCACATCCGCACCGAACACCTCGCCATCGGTACGACCCACCAAAGCCTCTCGAGAGCGACCCGTCCACCGACAAAACGCCTCGTTCGCCCATACCCATCGGTGGTATTGGTCTTTAACGCCCATGGGATTGTCGAGACGATCGAAAGCCGTGTAGAGGAAGTCCCGACCGTCGGCAGGGGGGGAATCTGCCAGACAGCTTGGTGTGGAACCGATCTCCGATCGATCGATCGGAATGGATAGCCGCTGGGGATCGGTGCGAGCGTTCATTTCATCGTGCATGAATCGTTTCCTCTGCTAGCCGCGCAGCGTGACGCACTTAGTGCTAAATGCCGATCCGTCGGGAGTCTCAGAATCGAGTTCGAGAGCGTTCGCGGAGGGCGAGCGAGGTGGTCCGTGCCGTAGCCCACGATCGTATACACTGACGCTATCACCTATTATCCGGACAGATCTGCCGAGTTGCCCTCCTCTATGACTCGACTTCCGGCGCGATCGTTTCGGGTTTCGGCGTCCGTTCCATCAAAGCCGATACAGCTTCCTCCGCCGAAATCCGACCTTCGAGCAAGCGATAAACTTGATAGGAAATCGGCACTTCAATCCCGTGCTGGCGAGCCAATTCGATGAGGACTCGGGTGGTATTGACCCCCTCCGCCGTCCGTTTGACTTCGGCGAGGACGCTTTGCAGGGGTTTTCCCTGAGCCAAACCGTACCCCACGCGATAGTTGCGGCTGAGGGCGCTGTTACAGGTTGCCAGCAAATCTCCCAATCCCGACAGTCCCCAAAAGGTTTCCGGAGCCGCGCCTAATGCCGTTCCCACGCGGACGATTTCCAGCAAACCCCGCGTTAACAGTGCCGATTTGGCATTGGTGCCCAATTGCATGCCATCGCAAGCTCCGGCGGCGATCGCCATGACGTTTTTCAACGTTCCGCCCAATTCCGTTCCCAGGGGATCGGTATTGGTGTAGACGCGGAAAATATCCGAGGAAAAGAGGGTTTGAATGCGCTCGGCGGCGTCTAAATCGTTGCTGGCAGCGATCGCCGCCGCCGGCAGTCCGTCTTCGATTTCTTCCGAGAGATTGGGACCGGACAGGACGACCACCGGGCGTTCGGGAAATGCCTCTTGCCAGATTTGGGAGGGGGTGCGTGCCGTTTTCGGGTCGAGTCCCTTGGTTGCCGTAACGATGATGGTGCGATCGGGTAAGGTGCAGTTTCGCAACTTGGGAACCGTTTCAGTGACACCTTTCATGGAGATTGCCGACAGCAGCACGTCGGCATGGGCGGCGGCATCTTCTAAGGTCAATGCGCTGCGACGCGACCACAAGCGGACGAGGTGTCCCTGTTGCAGTGCGAGTTGGGCGAGCGCCGACCCCCAGGCTCCGGCGCCTAAAATCGTAACAGTTTCAGTCATATCGCAATTAGCAGTTAGCTTTTAGCAATTAGTCAGAACGATTGCATGGCGGTTTAGTCCTTGTCTGGCTTGGGTTTACGAGTGTTTGGCCCAGGAATGCCACCCGATCGCTCGCGTCTCGGA
This sequence comes from Oscillatoriales cyanobacterium M59_W2019_021, assembly GCA_015295945.1. Lineage (GTDB taxonomy): Bacteria > Cyanobacteriota > Cyanobacteriia > Cyanobacteriales > Geitlerinemataceae > DVED01. Next base: position 28,926 of record DVED01000174.1, read on the forward strand.
CATGCAACCTTACCGCTGGGAATCGGCGAGCGCGTGCTGGGGTGAGGAGGTAACTCGATGAGGGATGTTCGGCTCTGACATCGCGACCCAATTTTCCAATTACCCATTATCCATTATCCATTACCCATTTCTTAGGTTAATTTTACCTTCTCGATTCCCATAAACACCGATCCGTTGCGAAGAAATTCGAGAGCGCGATCGCCCGATAATGCCGAACTAAAAAAATTACCTTGGACGAGATCGCAATGAATGGATTTGAGAAATTCGAGTTGTTCTGGGGTTTCCACGCCTTCGGCAAGAACGAGTAAATTCAGCCCGCGACCGAGGGCTAAAATGGTTTTGGCGATCGCGGCAACTCGAGAATTTTGGGGTGCGTTTGCCACCAACGATCGATCGATTTTAATGACATTGAGGGGCAACTGTTCCACCGCACTCAAACACGAATACCCCGTGCCAAAATCGTCCAGGGCGACCGTCACGCCCATGGCTTGAAAGTCTTGCAAAATTCCCACCGTCAGATCGAGATTCTGCACCGCCACGCTTTCGGTAATTTCCAGTTCCAAATCCCGAGGATTCATGCGCGTATCGTGCAAAATCTTGGCGATTTTAGACACTAAATCCGGCTGTAATTGTCGCGCCGATAAGTTGACGGCGACGCGCACCGGAAGAATGCCGCTTTGCATCCACGATCGCTGCTGGAGACACGCCGTTTGCAGCACCCATTCGCCGATCTCGGAGATCGAACCCGTTTCTTCTGCCAGGGAAATAAACCGATCGGGATGTAATACCCCAAGCGTGGGATGATGCCAGCGAATCAAGGCTTCCATCCCCACAATTTGCCCCGTCGTCAGATCGATTTGCGGCTGGTAATCCAACCAAAATTCGTTCCGAACCGAGGCTTTGCGCAAGTCGGTTTCCAAGACCAATTGCGCCAGCGCCAACCGCTTCATGTCCGAGGCATAAAATTGATAGGAGTTTTGACGGGATTGCTTGGCTTGGGAGAGGGCAATTTCGGCATTTTTCAGCAGTGCTGCTGCCGTATTGCCATCTGTGGGCGCGATCGCCACACCCAAACTCGCCGTGATATAAATTTCGCGATCGTCGAGACAAAAAGGGTGGGAAAAAGCGGTTAACACGCTTTGGACGATGCGGGTCAGTTCTTCGATGCTGCTGCGATCGAGCAGGAAAATAAAGCGATCGTCGCCCCAACGCGCCAAACAGGAAAAAGATGGCAATTGAGCTTGCAGGCGTTGGGTAACGTCCAGCAGCAAGCGATCGCCGACGGCGTGACCGAGGGTATAGTTCACTCGTTTGAACCCATTGAGATCGAGGATGGCGACGGCTAAGACGGACGGATCGCGGCGGGTGCGACGCAAAGCGCGATCAAGTTGCAACTCGAACTGTTTGCGATTGGGCAAGCGCGTTAGGATATCGTGAGAGGCTTGGTAGTCGAGGGCAAACTGCACTTGCCCCGAAAGCCACCCGAGATAGACGTACAGGCTTGCCGACTGCACGAAGCGCAGGTCTGCCGCACTCCAAGAGAGCGTGTCTTCTTCTTGAGGTACGTCGCTACCGTGGGAAAACTGGGAGCGTTGGGGAGCGACGGCTGACTGCGGACTGGATGTGGACGATCGAAACACGCTCAGATAACCCGCGCATCGCTCCCCACCGTCTAAGGAAATGGTGGCGATCGAGCGGATGGCGGTCGAGGCGAAAACTTGAGTGAGGGGTTGCGGCAAGGTGCCGGGGTGAAAATCGGCAACGATGAACGGAAAAGGGATGTTGCGGCAACCGCAGATGATATTGGGTTGGCGACTCTCCTTCGCAGACGCTTTGCGATCGCCATCGTCGGGCTTCGTTCTAAAAAACTCGCAGGTTTTCCCAGCCGAGATCCAGGCTTGCCAATTGGGATTGGCTTCCAGTTGGGGATCTGTGGGTTGTTCGCCCCAGACGTACAATTGAGCGGATCGCTCGGCATTGGCTTCGGTCTGGAGGTACAAGCGACCGCCAATTCCTCCGACTGCGGAGATTGTCTCTTCTAAAACTCGCTGGAGACTGCGCGGATCGTTGTCGGACAGCCGCAGAATAGAGCCGATGCGACCGATCGCTCGTACGTGTCGGGTTTGCTGCCGAACGGTTCCCCGCAGTTCGCATCGTTCGATGGCGATGGCGATTAGATCGACCAACATCGGGAGCAGTTGTTGGATAACAGGCGACAGATTTCGGTTGCCCTGGCTCTCGATCCGCATGCTGCCCCACTCTCGATCGAGTAAGGACAGGGGCAATACCAGCGAACGCTGCTCTTCGGCAGACGAGATCGATCGTTCGGTCGAGGTGGCTAGCGCATGGCTAACTCTTCTCCCGTATTCGCCAGACAACACTTCGATCTCTTCGAGATGGCGAGCAGATGGCGACAGAACCGAGCCATGGTTGCCGTGGGACTCTGCCACAATCTCGCGGCTACCATCCGCTGCCCATCGGCTAATTTGCACTAGATCGACATCTAAAATACCCTGAATTTCGCACGCTGCGCTCGTCAACAGCGCTTTCAGATCGTCTGAATTTTGCTGAATTCTATCGGTAATTCGAGGCAGTAGACTGGTAACACGATACAGATCTTGGGTCATTTGAATATGCAGACAAAATGGGGTAACTCAAGCCAAGTTACTCATGGAGACGATCGAGATCTGCGCTACCCAAGTTTTCGTTTCTAGCTCGTTAGATCGGATCCATCCGAAATCGTCAATCTCTCTCCACTTCTTTTTATCATAATGCCCTAACCGTTTTTGCCGAAACGGAACGAGGCTCGCACGAGCGGATGATGGAAACGATCGTTTCCGCGTAGTTGCCATTCAAGCCCGATCTCCAGTGCGCTCGGTGATCGAGGTCGGAACTTTCCCAGAGACAAAGTTCGTCTCGATCCCAGTCCAAAATTATGACGTTTCATCACATTCTTGAATATGCGTATTTACACTGAATGTATCAGTATTTTAAGTGTTTTCACCTAAGTGATATTGGGATGAATTGGGGCATTGTTATATTTTTTGCATCTATTTTAGAGTCTTTTTTTAGACGAACGCCTGCCAAACTTTGCGATAAATCTTCTCAACCCTCGACTCGGGAATGACCCGAACGCGCTCGGTAAAATTGACAGATCGATTTCGCCTGTCTGCGGGACGATCCCCTTCTCAAAAGGACTCAATGATACCGCCCCAAATTTCTAGATTGTTTGACGATCGAACCCCTCAATTTAAGCACGGACTCCGCGATCGTACTGAAGCGATCGACACTCTTTATATCGCTCTCCCTGAAAAATTCAGTGCGCTTTCCCTCAATTTCCAAAAACCGCGCAAAGCATCCCAAAAAGAATCTGTATAATACCCAATTACAAGAGAACCCAACCCGGAAAACTTCCCATAATTTGCCTGAAGGGTGCATTGGCAGGATGTAAAGCAAATTATTGCTCCCGCATCGTCTTCAAAATCATTGGCAACAGGCTAAGCGATCTCCTCGAATTCGACTTCGGGGAAACGCAATCGCACGATCGCGTAGCGACTCCTACGGAGTATCGCGGCAAACCTCTAGAATTCAACCCATCTGACCATGCAAGTTATCGATACTATTTCCTCCCCCCCAAGCTAGCATTAAAAATCGAGCCTGGGCAAAAGCGATCGCTCATACCGGAGTCGAATTTGCTCCCACCCCCCTCGCCCCCGTTTCCGGTCGCATTCCGCCGGGACTGCGCGGTTCTCTCTATCGCAACGGTCCCGCCCGTTTGGAACGGGGCGGACGGCGCGTCGGTCACTGGTTCGACGGCGACGGGGCAATGTTGGGCGTTCACTTCCGCGACAACGGCGCAACGGGGGTGTATCGCTTCGTCAAAACCGAGGGCTACCTCGCCGACGAAGCTGCCGGAACCCTCACCTGCGGCAGTTACGGCACGATCGACCCCAACCCCCAACTCAGTGCGCTGTTCAAACCCATTCGCAAACTCCTGAAAAATCCAGCCAGCGTCTCGGCATTGCCCCTGGACGATCGCCTTTTGGCACTGTGGGATCAGGGACATCCCTACGTTCTCGACCTCGAAACCCTAGAAACGCGGGGAGAAGATACCCTGGGACAACTCGACGATGGTCAAGCTTACGCCGCCCACTACAAGCGGGACGGACGCACTGGAGAGATTTATAGTTTCGGCATCACCTACGATTTGCATCCCGCCCTCAACGTTTATGCCAGCGACCCTACGGGACAAATTCGCCAACAAACGGCGATCGACCTGCATTGTTTGCCCCTGGTTCACGATTTCATCCTCGCCGGACCGTATCTGGTATTTTTCATCTCCCCCGTCCGCTTGAACCCCTTTCCCGTTCTCGCGTATCAGAAATCTTTCGGAGATTGTCTGGGGTGGCATCCGGAACTGGGAACCCAAATTTTAGTTCTCGATCGCTACAGTTTGCGCGTCATCTCCCGAGGGGAAACCGATCCCTGGTTTCAGTGGCACTTCGGCAACGGTTACGTGGATGCCGACGGTTGCATCGTTGCCGACATGGTGCGCTACGAGGACTTTGCCACCAACGAGTACCTCAAAGAAGTGGGATTGCTGAATATCCAAACTGCCGCACCCGGAACCCTCTGGCAAGTGCGACTCGATCCGCAGTCGGCAACGGTGCGGGAGGCGGTGGAAGTGCTGCCCCTCGGCGGCGAGTTTCCCGTCGTCAACCTGCAAGAGGTGGGATATTATTCGCGGTATACGTACCTTTCGACGTACCGTCCGGGGGCGGATGTGGGACGGGATTTGTGGGGGACGATCGCCCGATTCGACTCCGAAACCGGAGACGCGACGATCGCCGACATTGGCGAAAATTGCTACGCCACCGAACCCGTTCGCGCACCGGACGTTCTCGATCCCGATCGGGGTTGGATTTTGACGGTGGTGTTCGACGGCGATCGCGAAACCAGCGAGGTGTGGATCTTTGATGGCGATCGCCTCGACGACGAACCCGTTTGCAAATTGGCGCTACCCGGAATTATCCCCATCAGCTATCACGGAACTTGGAGGATGGGTCATGGGTCATGGTGCGTTTCGCTCTCGCTCAACACACCCTACAATTTTGAATAACCCATTCCCAACTCCCAACCCCCAATCCCAAATATGACCGAATTTGCCATCAAAACCGATCGCGTTCAAATTCCCAACGGCGATCTTCTTATCGACGCCTATCTCGCCCAACCCGAGGCGGAGGGAACTTTTGGAGCGATCGTCGTTTTTCAGGAAATCTTCGGTGTCAACGCCCATATTCGCGAGGTAACAGAACGAATTGCCCGACAGGGGTATGTGGCGATCGCCCCTGCTCTCTACCAACGCCTCGCCCCCGGTTTCGAGGTGGGTTATACCGATGCTGATGTCGTTTTGGGACGGGAATATAAAGTCCAAACCCAAGCCTCCGAACTTCTCAGCGACACCCAAGCGACGATCGACTATCTGAAAACCCTACCCTCGGTTCGTCCCCAATTTGGGACGATCGGATTTTGCTTCGGCGGTCACGTGGCTTACCTCGCCGCCACTTTACCCGAAATCGCCGCTACTGCTTCCTTTTATGGGGCGGGAATTGCCACGATGTGTCCCGGAGAAGAGGAACCGACGATCGCCCGCACTCCCCAGATTTCGGGAACTCTCTACGCCTTTTTCGGCACGGAAGATCCCCTAATTCCCTTAGAAGAGGTCGATCGCATCGAAGCCGCCTTAACCCAGCACCAAATTCCCCACCGAATTTTCCGGTACGACGGCGCAAATCACGGCTTCTTCTGCAACGCCCGCAGCAGCTACAATGCAGACGCGGCAGCAGACGCTTGGCAACACGTCTTGCAACTGTTTGCCGAGAAGCTCAAATAGTCATTTGTCCTTTGTCCTTGGTCATTGGGCATCGATCGTTTGTTCTTTGTTCGATCGCCGACAATTCAAGGAGTTCGGGATAGGGACGAATGCGGAGGAAGCTGGGGGAGAAGGTTCTTACCAATGACGAATGACCCGTGACAAATAACCAACTCCCAACCCCAAACCCCAAAGGACAAACGACGAATGATTGATGACTAATAACCGATGAAATTGGCTATAGTGAGGAAATCCGAGTCCGGGCGATCGCCAATTGCCTCTCGGCGTTCTACAGTAGTAGATCGGATAGAGAGGAACCGAGTTCCCTCTTTTCGTCTCAATTCATCTCAAATACCCATGAACCCAGAATCCACCCCCTCACCAGGGTCAAAATCCTCTTTTTCGGCTGAAGATTTTGCGAACGCCCTCGAACAGCACGATTACCGATTTCAAAAAGGACAGGTGGTTCGGGGCAAGGTCTTTCAGTACGATAAAGACGGAGCCTATGTCGATATTAAAGGTAAGTCTCCTGCTTTTCTTCCCGCCCGAGAAGCCTCTCTCCACGCAGTGCGGGAATTGTCAGAAGTTCTCCCCCTCGATGAGGAACGGGACTTTCTCGTCATCCGGGATGCCAATGCTGACGGTCAGGTGACGCTTTCCATCCGACAGATGGAACTCAAGAAAGTTTGGGATCGGTTGGATGAATTGCAAAAAGATAGTCAACCGTTGGAAGTTCGGGTCAGCGGGACGAACCGAGGGGGCGTTACTGTCGATGTTGATGGATTGCGCGGTTTCATTCCCCGATCGCACTTGATCGATCGCGATAATATGGATAGTCTTGTCGGTCAAGCTTTCATGGCTGTAGTCTTAGAAACCGATCGCGATCGCAATCGAGTGGTACTCTCTCAACGCCAAGCCGCCCAAGCCACTCGCGTCAGCAGCCTCACAGAAGGGTCTGTGGTTGAAGGTAAGGTCGCGAGTATCAAACCCTACGGCGTCTTTGTCGATTTAGGCGGTGCGACGGGATTGCTGCACGTCAAACAAATCAGCCAGCGTCGCGTAGAATCGATCGACGACCTCTTTAAAAAAGGTGACACCATTAAAGTGGCAATCTCGGAAATTGACGAGTGGAAAGGACGAATTTCCCTGTCTACCAAGGTTCTGGAAAGCTATCCCGGCGAAATCTTGGAAAACTTCGACGAAGTGATGGCAAACGCCGAACAACGCATTTCTCAATCCGCCCCAGAACCGGAAGCCACTTCGGAAGAAGAATAGGTAATGGGTCATTAGTCATTGGTCATTTGTCATTGGTGTTTGGGGTTTGGGGTTGGTTATTCGTTATTCGTTATTCGTTAACTTCCTCACCTCCTCATCCCCTCACTCTTTGCTTCCCCTGCTCAAGAAAGCTCCCCCTGCTCTTTATTCTGAACTCCTGAACTCCTGTAGGCGCAGCCAGTGCGAAGCACTTACTCCTGAACTCCTCCCAAACAATGCCTCGTCAGCCCACTCTGAGTTTCGATCGCGGGACGCTGATTTTGCACCCTCCCCCACGGGGTAAGGGATGGGTGGAGTATGCCACTTGGGACGATCGCATTGAAAAGTTTCGCATCCGGGCGATCGACTATCGTCCGTTGGTAGAATGTTTGCGATCGGAGGAAACGGCGTTTGCCGACAATGCCCAAGGGTTCGAGGCGTTGGAGTTG
>DVED01000050.1 GCA_015295945.1 Oscillatoriales cyanobacterium M59_W2019_021
CCTTTGCCTTGGCAGAAGCCCCTCTCCGAAACTTCTCTTTCTCCAGGACGAGTGGCTCCAGCCTTCTGTAGTCTTTTGCTGGCGATTGGGACTCCGGCTCGACCCCCGAAACTCCGCGGAAACTCCCCCGGTTGGCTCAAAGGGGATCCTCGGACTCCCAGAAAGCGATATCCCACTGTGAAAAAGGGTCGTGGTCGCTTTCAATCCACCTTAAAATCGATTCAATCTTCAGATTGAACTCACATTTTTTCCGGGTTGTTGGACTCAACTATCCGTTGAGGGGTTTTGTCGTTAGTCTAAACTCCAGTGATGTGGTTAGTGGAGAGGGTGTGCTGAGGGACGAAACGCACCATTGTGTTTAGGGGTTTGGGGTTTGGGGTTGGTAATGGGTTATTGGTTGTTCGTTATTAGTAAATTCCCATTACCCATTACCATTTAGGGTCGATCGGGAGCTTTTTGTTCGGGGGCTACGTCATCACCCACAGGACTTAACCCGTATTAGCTTTGGAGACATGAGACATTTATTGCGTTTAGCCCTTGCTGGGGTTGTGGCATTTCCACTTCCGTTCCTCGGCGTCAAACCCAGCCTCGCCGCCGAACAACCGAGTTCGTTTCAGTGCCGCACCGATGACGGTGTTCACTATACTATCGCCCTGCGCAGCGATGGAGCCGTCTCGAATCCGATTATCGTGTGGACGAGCGATGCGTTTGAAAGTGCCGGATATCCTGCATCCCGTCGCTGTCAAGTCGTGACCGATCGGCTCAATACCGTTCTTGCCGAAAATAGTTATACCCTCGAAGGGTTGTATCTCACTACTGGGCGCGTTAACGGTCAATCGGTGATTTGTACGGTGGGCAGTACCCACTCCGGTTGCAACCAGAATAACCTGTTGTTTACCCTCAGTGGCAATAACGCCCGCAATCCCGAAGCGGTTCTCGAAAACCTCTCGAGTCGGGCTGCCAATGCGAGCGGTAACTTGATCCAGGAGTCTGGCGGGCAACTGTACGTCGATTTAGAAGAGTTAGTGGTCGGGCATTTCTAACGATCGAGTCGCATCCGCATTGCACCACACAAATGGGGAACGAACGGTAATTTTGGGGATTCGGGGTCATTGCCCGCATCGTTCGCCAAGCGTGACTCTAAAGCGTCGATCGCATTCAGACTTGGGAGCAAAACTTGAGATGACTTCACATCCGGCTAACCGAGCCTCGATGGATGGATATTGGTATCTCTGTCAGCGTTAAACCGGATGGGAAATCGCAGGGACGATCAAGTCGATCGAACGGAAAGGGTTCGCTCGCTCTCCATCGTTGTCGCGCGATCGAAGGTTGGCAGTTTTCCCAAGGTGCGGAATCGGACTCGAGCGAACGCCTCCTACTCCTTCACTCAATTTCGATCGCCATTCGCCCATCGGGGGATATTAAACCTTGAACATCCGACAGCTCTTAATTTTCGGGCATCATTGGGGAGCCGCCGTCACCGGAGCGATCGCTGCTGTGGCGGTGGCGATTCCCCTGACAGGCGCTCAAGCCCTCACCGAAGAACAAGTCGATGCGGTGGCATCCCAAACCACCGTCGTTATCGCCCAAGGGTTGCAGAAAGGCGACATCGAAGCCCGACAGGAGTGGAATCCCGGTTCGGGGGCGATCGTTGCCCGCCAAGGCAACACCTACTACGTCCTCACGGCACTCCACGTCGTCCGCACCCGAGACGTGGTGTACGGCATCCGCACCAGCGATGGAGAAGTCCATATCGTCGATGACGTCCGCACCAAAGAGAATATTCACTGGTTGGGGCAAGAACGGGGAGACTTCGGCAAGGCGATCGAAGGCTTAGATTTAGCCATTGTCGAATTTGACAGCGATTTAGACTATCCTACGACGGTGATGGGCAATTCCCGCGAACTGCAACCGGGCGATCGCCTCTACGTTTCTGGGTGGCCCAATCCCGAAGATGACAGCACCCGCCGCGTCCGGACTACGGTGGAAGGCGAACTTTCGGCGATTTTCTTTCAACCCTCCCCCGACGGCGGGTACAGCTTGCTCTACGACAATCCCACCCAACGCGGCATGAGTGGCGGTCCGGTGTTTAACGCACGCGGGGAGTTGGTGGGCATTCACGGACGGGGTAAAGCCCAACGGGAGAATTATTGCATCGATCCCCGGCTGAGCGAGGACAACAGTTGCGGGATGCAAACCCTGCATTTTCTCAATCAGGCGACGATCGAAGGCTTGAACTTAACCTATGAAGATCCTCCCGTCGATCCGGAAGTCATCGAAGCGGGGTTGAGAAACCAGGAAAACGCCGACACGATCGAAGATATTTACGAAACGTTTACCTTCGATATGCGATCGCTCCTCCGGGATACGCCGTCGGGCGGGTGCGGCAGTTTGCTCCTGGGGGATGACTGTTAATCAATCGCGTTACTGAGATTGCCACTCCATCTGCATCATCGTCGTGGACGTCATGGGCATTGCTTGCGCCATTCCTTCTGGGACAATACTCATATCCGTGTTGGACTGTAGCGACATCGTACCGATTTCTGGCATCAGGCGATCGAGTCGAATTGTGACCTGTCCTTCTCCCCGAGCTTGCATGGAATTCAGCGTCACCGTAGCACCCGGAGGTAATCCGGGAGATTCAAGCTGTTGCGGGGGAGCTTGCTGTTCTACCGTCATGTTTAACGTCGCCACGTTATTGTCCAAGCTTACTAATTCGTAGATTGCCGTCTGAGTGAGTTCTATACCATTCACCTTCAGAGCGTGGTCAATCTGCCATCGAGCGCCCATTCCTACCGCTTCTTCCGGAAATGGGGTCGAAAGTCGATCGATCGATTGCGAAACTCGATCGAAGTGTTCTCGCATCGTCGGGTCTGCTGTTTCCGGCAAGCTAAAATTGCTTTCTTTGACGTTGCCCCGACTATCCATGACCATCGTGCCACCCAATCCGACAAGATTTTGCATTTGGGCTTCGAGGACTTGGCGCACTTCGGGGGGAGCGTTAGTGCTGTCTCCCACCTCAGCATCCGTGCAGGACATCTGGAAGTGAATGTCGCCGTTATCATCCACTTGGGTAATCTCAGACTCGAAGGTCAGAATGCTAGCAGGGGCATCAAAAGGTACCACTTGTCCTCCCGCCGACATGGTGACGTTCATCATCATCTTGACATACTCACCGTCCTAAAGGCGCGGTGATTCTTGACACTTCACCGGGTCTTGCTACCGAAGTAGTCTGACAGTCCCTCGATGTCCGTTTAGAG
>DVED01000062.1 GCA_015295945.1 Oscillatoriales cyanobacterium M59_W2019_021
ATTTTTATCTGCATCTCGAATGCGTAACTCATGGCAATGCGCTCCAATACTCGGCATGGGTCGCGAGTGGGGTAGTTCTAAATTCTCACCTTGCTGCAAACGTCTCAGCAGGAAACCCGCCTCGATACGCGCTTCCTGACTAAAAGGTGGCGTTTTGACTTCACCGCGCAGCCACACTAAAGGTTTATCATTCTCCATTCCCACTTTATATCATATCTGATATACTAGATAGTCATAAGCACCAACTTTTTGACGATACCCGACTACTGAAAGATAACCTTTCGGGAGTTTAAGGTTATCTAAAACTGGTTAGTTTAATTACTTTTGTAATTTGTATGACTGAGTTTTTAGAACTAGATTTACCACTTACCTACGAGGAAGTCTTAATAAAGGTCAGTAACGATGTTGCGAAAATGGCTGAGTTTATTGTACCTGTAACAAAATCTGAAGAGCAAATAGTTCAGGTTATAAATGACATTAAACAATCAGGTTATATTCTCTTTCTTTACGGAATTTCTGGTGTAGGAAAATCAACTTTTATTGGTTCTTTAGAATGGAGAGCACATATTCCTATCCGGAAGATAGTCAACATAAATGCAAGTGACTTAAATGAGCCAGACAAGCCTGGATTAAAACTTAAAAAATTATACGCTAAAATCAATCAAATAGTGAGAGAAGATAGACAGAATAGTTCACCAAAAAATCAAGACAAGCTTTGTATAATTATTGATTATTTAGAAAGCTTGCAGGAGGAATTATTACCTGATGTTAGAGCACTTTTTCGAGATCTAAATGGACTTTTAAGAACATCTCCTGTTTTAATTGTTTGGCCTGTCACCGAAAGAGAAGATCTTGAAAAAATGCAGCACTATGCTTCCAGTTTTTCCAGTACACTTTTTCACAAAAGAATTCCAGTAATGGAGTTTACCGGCCCACCAGTCGGAGACTATCCCAAGATTGCCAAAACTACGATTAGTTTTTTTAATCAGGGTCGCACCTATCATGACTTTCAGTTGCATGATTCTGATTTTGAACAGCTAAAAGAATTATACGAATGTAAACCTTTAATGAAGCAAGTAATTAGGGATTATTTAAAAGAAATAAAGCTTTGTTGGGAAGATAAAACAAATTACATCGAAAAAATTGCAAAAACTATTCCAAAACCAACAGAAATTTGGTTTATTGTTTGTTATCCTGAAGCGGAAGAAATTGTTTCTCGATTTGCAAAGCAAACTATCGATGTCGTTGATGAAGCGTGGAATGCAGATTATAGTCAGCTATCTGTCTATACAAAAAATAATCAAATGGAAGCTGACTGGACACCTCAGCGACTATCTTTAGCGCTTAATGGAGTCTTTGATACTAAAATAATGTATATTCCTACAAATACTCTAATTAGTTGCTTCGTCGCTTATTCTAAAGAAGCAGGAATTCCTATTTCTAGAGAAGAATTTGATAGCTGGGAAATTCCTAAATTTTGGTTTCAAAAAGCTCGAGCTAAGCAATCTTTATCTACTACCCCTCTCTATCTCAAGTTAGCAGGTGAAGAACCCAAAAAGGGTAAAAGGAAAAGTGGGGCTGTTCCAGGTGCACTCGAAAAAGCAAAACCAATTTTTGAAAAATTAAACAAAGACTATATTTCTGGGTCGAAAGGAAGCGATAAACCTTTTAATAAAGCTATATCTTTAGCTCTTTCAGAGCTTTTCTCAGAAGAAAAATTCGACCTTTCCTTTAAGGTAGAACATAACCATCCGTGGCTTCAACATATTAGACCTGATATTTTAGTAGATGTACCTAATAAAAAGTGCATATGTATTGAGATTCATTATACTATTAGACCAGCACCTAACATATTAGCAAAGTACATCTTAAGCAAACTGAATAATTACATGAAGCAAGTTGAAAAATTATATGAATCTGGTCAACTACCTTTGCTAGAGATTACCAAGTCGATAGAGTAAAGCAGTTGAAGTCCTCGAAGACTCAAAAGGCGTTGAGTTAGCGATATCCGCCCAGCCTCGAAATATGGGAACGGCATTAATGTCAGGAAACCCTTAAAAACAACGGATCGGACACACCCCCGATCGCCCCCAACGCTAAGATCGATCCATTACAATGGAGAGTTTGACCTTAGCCGGATTCGGAGTTTATTGATCGTGGTTGCACAAGTCCCCACAACTAGCCCTTACGAAGCCAAAACCCAGGAAATCGCTCGCGAACTGCTGTCTCAAATGCAGGAAAAGCGATCGTTTTTCGCCCAAATGCGCGACCAAATGCGCTGGGACGACAAATTACTCGACTGGGCGATGAGTAACCCCGGTTTGCGGGTGCAATTATTTCGGTTTATCGATTGTTTGCCTGCCCTTCGCAGCAAGGCGGAAATCGCCCGCCACTTGCAAGAGTACCTGACGGCGGCGGAAGTGGAACTGCCGGATGCGCTGAAAAAACTGATCGGGTTTAGCGGGGGGAACTCCGCCACCGGACAGTTGGCAGCTACCACCGTCTCCACCGCAGTAGAAGCACTGGCGCACAAGTATATCGCCGGAGAAAATACCCAACAGGTGATTAAAACCATCGAACGCCTCCGGAAAGAGAAAATGGCGTTCACCATCGATTTGTTGGGAGAGGCGGTGATTACCGAAGCGGAAGCACAATCGTATCTCGATCGTTATTTGGAGTTGATGGGGGAACTGTCCCAAGTGGCGCAAAAGTGGTCAACCGTGCCGGAAATCGATGTTGCCGACGGCGAACCCTTGCCCAAGGTGCAGGTTTCTGTTAAACTCACCGCATTCTACTCCCAATTCGATCCCCTCGATCCTCAAGGAAGTCAGGCGCGAGTCAGCGATCGCATTCGCACCCTGTTGCGCCGCGCCCAAGAAGTGGGGGCTGCTGTCCATTTCGATATGGAGCAGTACGAGTACAAAGACCTGACCCTAGCCATCCTCAAACAAATCTTACTCGAAGATGAGTTCCGCGATCGCACGGATATCGGTGTTACGCTGCAAGCTTATCTCCGTGATAGCTATGAGGATTTACAAAACTTAATCGCATGGGCGAAAGAACGCGGCAATCCCGTCACCGTACGCTTGGTGAAAGGCGCGTATTGGGACCAAGAAACCATTAATTCCTTACAAAAAGACTGGAAACAGCCGGTTTTTAACGAAAAATTGGCAACCGATGCCAATTTCGAGCGGATGACCCAGCTTTTGCTGGAAAATCACGAGTATTTATACGCTGCCATCGGTTCCCATAACGTCCGTTCCCAGGCACTTGCCATTGCCATCGCCGAAACCTTAAAAATTCCGGCGCGACGGTTTGAAATGCAAGTTTTATACGGAATGGGTGATAAACTAGCGGTAGCGCTCGCAAAGCGTTGTCATCGGGTCCGAGTCTACTGTCCCTACGGGGAACTACTACCTGGCATGGCGTACCTCATCCGTCGCCTGCTAGAAAATACGGCGAATAGTTCCTTCCTGCGGCAAAGTCTCGAGGATCGCCCGGTGGAGGAACTGTTAGCGCCGCCGAGTCCCGTAGAAAGCGATCGCCCCCGCAGTGGCAAATCAGCCTTCCCCAACGCCGCCGACACCGACTACGCTGAAGCTGCCCTGCGCGATGCTGCCTACGCCGCCCTGAAATCGGTACGCCAGCAACTCGGAAAAACTTACCTTCCCCTCCTCGACGGCGAGTTCGTCGAAACAGCACAAACCTTCGATTCTGTCAACCCCTCCAACCCCACAGAAGTGGTAGGAACTGTGGGGTTATTGTCCCAAGAACAAGCCGATCGCGCCATTTCCGCGGCAAAAACCGCCTTTAAAACGTGGCGACGCACTCCAGCTTCCGATCGCGCCGGAATTCTCCGCAAAGCTGCCGATTTGATGGAAAAACGGCGACACGAACTCAACGCTTGGATGCTGTTGGAAGTGGGCAAACCCTTGCGGGAGTGCGATGGGGAAGTTTCCGAGGCGATCGATTTTTGCCGCTACTATGCCGACGAAATGGAACGTTTGGATGCGGGACACAACTACGACTTGGCGGGAGAAAACAACCGCTACAGTTACCAACCCCGAGGAATTTCCCTGATTATTTCCCCTTGGAATTTCCCCCTGGCAATCCCCACCGGGATGACGGTTGCCTCTTTGGTTGCTGGAAATTGCACCCTCCTCAAACCCGCCGAAGTTTCTAGCGTGATTGCTGCCAAACTTGCCGAAATTTTGATCGAAGCGGGAATTCCCAAAGGTGTGTTTCAATTCATCCCCTGCAAAGGATCGACGGTAGGGGCACATTTGGTGAAACATCCCGACGTTCATATGATTACCTTCACGGGGTCACAGGAAGTGGGTTGCCGAATTTATCAAGACGCCGCCATTCTGCAACCGGGACAGAAACACCTGAAACGGGTGATTGCGGAAATGGGGGGCAAAAATGGCGTCATCATCGACGAAAGTGCCGATTTAGACCAAGCCGTTGCCGGAGTGGTGAAGTCGGCATTCGGGTATAGCGGACAGAAATGTTCGGCGTGTTCGCGGGCGATCGTCGTCGAATCGGTGTATGATACCTTTGTGAGTCGGGTTGTAGAAGCGACACGATCGCTCAATGTTGGCGATGCGGAAAAACCCAGCACCCAAGTCGGACCCGTCATCGATGCCAACGCCCAACAACGCATTCGGGAATACATTGCTAAAGGGAAAGAAGAGGCAACCGTCGCGTTAGAAATGCCTTCTCCCGAACCCGGTTACTTCGTCGGACCCACAGTATTTAGCAACGTCAAACCCGATGCCATTATCGCCCAAGAGGAAATTTTCGGTCCGGTGTTGGCGATTATTAAAGTCAAGGATTTCGACGAAGCATTGCAAGTTGCGAATAGTACCAACTACGCCTTAACTGGGGGGTTGTACTCGCGAACTCCATCTCACATCGATCGGGCGATGGCGGAATTTGAAGTCGGTAACTTATATATTAACCGAGGGATTACCGGGGCGATCGTTTCTCGGCAACCTTTCGGCGGTTTCAAACTTTCCGGTGTCGGTTCCAAAGCTGGTGGACCCGATTATCTCCTGCAATTCCTAGAACCTCGGACGATTACGGAAAACATCCAGCGTCAGGGTTTTGCACCCATTGAAGGGGCGGAGTAAACCTGTAGGGGCGAATGGCATTCGCCCTTTCTGGTTTTGTTAGGTGGGCAGGATCGATTTTTAGGATCGCGTATCCTTTTTTCAATCATCCTGTCCGCTTATTTATTCTTTACCTAACTTTCACAGACGACCACTCGACACTTGCCCGTGTAGTAAATACAATAGACATAAGGATTAAAAAAAATAACATCAGAGATGGATAATAGCGATCTACAGGACAGGTACTTTGCTACCTTGAGAGAGAAGTATGAAGTCTATCTAGAAACAAGCTCTACACCCGATCGTTTCCTATATCTGATACTGAGAAAAGCGGACTTAGGAATTCCTCTCTCCGATTTAGAGTTTCAATACCTAGCGGATAATCTCTTGTTCGTTACCGCAGAAATTATTTCTTTACAGCAATACAAAGCAACAGAGAAAACTAGGCTAGAAGCTGAATTTCAAAACCTGCGAACTAAGTACCAGATTCCCAAAGAGTTAGAACTTCCCGTATCTAGTCCTGTCTATTCGGTCTTGAGTAAATTTGAGGCTGGGCATAGTCTTACAGATTCAGATTTTAAAGAACTTAACGATCGGGATCTCGTAGACACAATTCATTTGATTCAGGAGAGCTTAAATTTTTCAAATCTTAAAGAAAAATTCAAAGCAACTAGGCATCTAAGTCAATTTCCGGACGAGCCACTTTTTTCAATTTTAAAAAAGCTCGATCTGAAGGAGCCTTTATTTGACTCTGAAGCAGAGTGGCTGTTGGATTCAAATTTTGGAGAAACACTAGAAATTGTTTGGCAACAAGAGAAAGAAAGGGAAGCTGAGAGGGAATTCTCAGAACTCAAGTGTCAATATCAGGTTGAATCTTATCCAGAAACTTCGATTGCAAGTCCTCTCTACTCCATTCTAAAAAAATTAAGCTTACAAAAAGAACTCGATCGTAGCGAATGTGCCTGGTTGAAGCAGCAAAATTTCGACAATTTACTTGCAATCGATCGAAAGAATCAGGGAATCAAGTTATTTATCGCTTTGAAAGAAAAATACCAAGCTACTAAATATCAAAATTCAGATCCTTCTAGTCCTCTTTTTTTAATTTTAAGCAAATTAGAAATTAGTGAATTGAAGTTTGAAGCCCTTTCTAAAGATTTGCAGGTATTGACTGAAAAATCAGATCTTCAATTGTCCGAACAAGATATTATTTGGCTGTCAAAATCAAATTTATTTGAAACAGAGAATCTAGCCAAAAATATTCATTTTAAGGCATTAAAATCTAAGTATCAGATAGTCGGTGAATTAGCAATCGACCCATTTTATGAAATCATGCTCAAGCTCGAGCGGCAAGAACGACTCGACCCCAAGCAAGTCATTCAGCTTATTGAAGAAGGTCGTCTTTCTCGACATGGAAAAATTGCAATTGCCTATTACCGATTAGAAGCCCTGTTTTACGAGAAAGAATATCAACGCACGGGAAATAAATGGAATCTACCCAGTGCTAGTAGTAACTGGCGGAAAGCAAACGATCCAGAAAAAGCGCTAAAAGTTACAGAAAATGTGAACTGGACGAAAGTACGAGAATCCGATCTTCGATCGGCGATATACGTAACAAGAGGTGCAGCTTTTCGGGATCTCGATCGACTGGATGAAGCAGAAAACTGTGCAATGCAAGCAATGGAATGTCAACCCGAGAGTCATCAACCTTATACCTTGATGGGAGCAATTGAATACAATCGTAGTAATTATCTAGAAGGCGATCGTTGGTTCCAAATGGCGGCTGAACGTGGCGCTGATGATCCCGATGATGAAATCGAAAAAATTGTTAGAATGACTAAAGATAAGAAAAAGCGGAGAGAAGTTGCACAATATTTGCTCGATAAAGATTCAAATCACTATCGATGGGCAACGTCGTATTTAAAGTAAGATAAATTTTCTAATTTCTGTTTTTTCTTTCAACGACGATTTATTGTAGATTCAGTAGCCAGATATCAACTCAAATTACTAACTTATGATGTCCGACGGGAGACGATCGTGCAATGGCTGTAGAAGAATACCGCAAATATATTCAACAAATTCTTTCCGATCGGCAAAAACGAGCTTCAATTCCACCGAAGGCTCGAGAATATTCGGTGCAAACCGTTTTCGATACAGAACGAGATCGCTACTTGCTATTATATGTTGGTTGGGTGGGGTACAAACACCACTTTGGCTGTACCCTAGGTTTGGAAATTAAAGATGGTAAAATCTGGATTCAACATGATGGCACGGAAGAAGGAATTGCCAATCGATTAGTGGAAATGGGAGTTCCGAAACAAGATATCGTTTTGGCATTTCACGAACCGGAAGTTCGCGAGTATACCGATTTTGGAACGGGTGCGACGATCGAGAATTAAAACCCTCTCGATCTAACTTTAATCCCGATCTTGGGAATCTAATTTCACTTTTTCAAACGCGATCGTTCTCCCTTCCCGTACATCTTCTAAAGAACGACTCAATCGCGATCGAAACTTAGGATCTTGCAACATCAGATAGTCAATCCAATCGTCCTCATCGGCAAATCCTACCAAATAGCCGATCGGCTTTCCTTCGTGAATCAAAACGATATCCTCTTCTTGAGCCATTTTCAAAAACTCTAGCAGAGCGATCTGAACTTCACTCAGTAGTACCTGTTTCATCACTCGTTCCTCCCTCTTCATTTAAAGCGATCGAGACTAAAGTTATAAATTTATGGCATACGACAGTAGGCGATCGGGTAATGGCA
This sequence comes from Oscillatoriales cyanobacterium M59_W2019_021, assembly GCA_015295945.1. Classification (GTDB taxonomy): domain Bacteria; phylum Cyanobacteriota; class Cyanobacteriia; order Cyanobacteriales; family Geitlerinemataceae; genus DVED01. The sequence continues at coordinate 7,876 of DVED01000062.1, forward strand.
GTAGAAGAATACCGAAACTCTGTTCAACTTTATCTAATTCGATAAAAAATCTCCCTTTCTGTTAAGAGGAAAGGGAGAAGTCACCAAGAGAAGGAGATCCCAACGAGAGAAAAAACTTTAGACGATCGCGAAGTCAGCTTCGCCGATATTGCTGGCACTGATACCTTGCAGGGTAATCGAGAGGGTCGTACCCACACTGATTTGAGTATCTGCACCAAATTGGACGATCGCCAAATCTTCAAAGGTCAGTCCGCCTTTCAAGCCGATAACGTCCACACCATCGGTAAAGTCGGTGACGACATCGAAGCCATCGTTGATTCCGAAGTCGAAGCGATCGCCATCGCCACCGCCAGTCAGCGTGTCGTTTCCAAGATCGCCGGAGAGAACATCAATTCCGTTACCTCCGGTCAGAATATCCTCGTTCTGACCGCCAAACATCGTGTCGCTACCATCGCCACCATTTAGGAAGTCATTTCCGACATTTCCAAAGAGAACGTCGTCTCCTTCCTCGCCTAGCAGCGCGTCGTTACCGAGGTCTCCGACTAAAATATCTGCGCCTAAGCCACCTTTGATAAAATCGTCATCTTTGCCGCCAAACATCAAATCATCGCCAGCGCCACCGTCCATCGAATCGTTTCCGGTGTTACCAAACATAATATCGGCTCCGTCATTGCCATCGAGGCGATCGTTTCCGGAGTCGCCACCCATGACATCATCACCTTCGCCGCCTTGCATGGCATCGCCGCCGTCACCACCGAGCATGACATCGTTACCGACACCACCATCCATGATGTCTGCACCATCGTTACCAGCTATGACATCATCACCTTCACCACCGGAGAGGTTATCGTCACCACCTAAGCCGAGTATGACATCGTTACCCACGTCGCCAGTAACGGTGTTGGCATTGTCGTTACCTGTCAGGATATCGTCGGTAGCAGTTCCCACTTGGTCGTCTAAGGTTTCCTGGGGTTCGGGAAAGTCGCCAAAGTCGAGACTACTGCCATCATCGGTGCTGCCGCCATCATCGGTGCTGCCGCCATCATCGGTGCTACCGCCATCGTCGGTACTGCCACTATCGTCGGTACTGCCACTATCGTCGGTACTGCCACTATCGTCGGTACTGCCACTATCGTC
>DVED01000061.1 GCA_015295945.1 Oscillatoriales cyanobacterium M59_W2019_021
CGCCGCCAAGTGCCGCGATCGCCCCACCAATGGGAACCCACATCCAGATAGGAAACGAAGGCGAAGTTGTTATCGTTTCTTCCGGTTTGCTGTCGTGTTTTTGACCGCCACCGCGTAACGATTGGGCGTAGAGTAACATCCCCCCTTGGGTCACAATGCGATCGCCCTCAAATAACCCACTTTTCACTTGCACGCGATCGCCAAACTTTTCTCCTAACTCTACTTCTACAGGTTCAAAATTCTGCCCATTTTCGACGTAAACCAATTGCTGCCCGTTTGCCTCGACTAACGCACTCATCGGAATCGATAACACGGGTTCGGAACTGCGACTCGTAGCAATTTCCAAATTGGCAAACATTCCCGGTTTCAACAGTTCGCGATCGTTCTCCAATGCCGCCCGAACTTGAATCACTCGTCGTTCCTCATCTACCGTGGGAGAAATGCGATCAATCGTCCCGGAAAACGTACGATCCAACCCATTCACCCGGACGATAACCGATTGTCCTTCCTGAATGCGATCAATATCTTTTTCGTAGATATTTGCCGTCGCCCAAACCAGAGTATTATCGAGAATGTGCATCAACGGTTCCCCCGAAGCTTCCACCGACTCGCCTAGGGTAATCGTGCGATCGCTAACCGTTCCACCGATGGGCGCAACAATCGTTACCGTGCCGTCTGGGTTCGCCACCGCCCCCACCTGGCGTAATCGTGCGGCATAAGTCCCGTCGCTCAACTGCAAACGCGCCTGTGCCACCTGTAGTGCTGCTTCCGCCTTTTGAATTTCCGCTTGCGCTTCCCCCACTTCCCGGCGTTGGTTTGCCGCCGTTAACTGCGCTTGTGCCTGGGCCAGCAAATCCTCCGATTCCCGCAAATCCCGCGTCGGCAAATCCATCTCCGCCTGTCGCACTGCCGTTTCCGCTTCGATCACACTCAAACGCCCTTTAGCGCGGGTTAAGGCGGCGTTAGCATCCGCCAGTCGCGCCTCCGATTCCAACATTTCCCGCCGGGGAAGCGCCCCCCCTTCCACCAATTCGCGATCCTTGTCGTAGCGTTCCTGTGCCACCGCTCGTTCCGTTTCCGCTTGGGCGATTTCCGCTGCGGCAACCTCCAATTGGCGGCGATAACTTTCCCGCGTCGCCGCCACCACACCGCCTTTTTCGACTAACGATCGATCGCGATTGTAGCGTTCCCGTGCCACCTGTAACTGGGTTTGCGCCTGGGTAATCTCCGCATCGGCAATATTGGAGAGACGATCGAAATTATCCCGTGCCAGTTGCAATTGCGCCTCCGCCTCCAGCACATCCGCCTCTGCCTCCGCCCGTTTTTCCTGGGCATTCACCCCCAACTCTGCTAACTCCGGACTCGACAGCACCGCTACCGCCTGTCCCTTGGCAACTTCGTCCCCCGGTTCTACCAACAGTTCCACGATTTTTCCAGGAATGGGCGAAGTCACTTCTACGGTATTCCCCGGCATCGTCTCGATTTTCCCCGTTGCCTGAATCCCCGTCTGCATCAACTCTCGAGTCGCGGGTTCGACGCGAATTCCCATCCGTTGCGCCGTTTGCGCATCTACGGCAATTCCCGTCGGCGAGACCGATTCGCTCGCTTCAAACTCCTGGGAATGCCCCCCGTGAGCTTGTGCCAGTTCCGGTACGGTTAAAACAAGCAAACTGATTAAAACCAATCTCTCGAGTTTTTGTCCCATAGCCGCGCGACATCCAGTTTTTTCTCGCCTGCTCTGTTAGTGTCGCACCCAAAAATAAAATGAGGATGAAATGGCTATGGGGGGTTCGATCGATCGGGGAATAAACTGTGCTAACCTCATTTTGATTATCAGCATTGAGCGACCGAGGATTTAGCATCAACTCACTGGGGGTGAAAAAGACCCACATTTTCTTATGCACTGGATTGATTATTGTATTGTTGTTATTTATTTAGTGGCGATCGTTGCCTATGGGATTTACTTAGAACGCCACGCTTCTGAAGGCATCGATGCTTACTTTTTGGGAAATCGAAATTTGCCGTGGTGGGTGTTGGGTTCCTCGGGAATGGCATCGAATATCGATCTGTCGGGAACGATGATTATTTCCGCCTTAATTTATGCCTTGGGGACGAAAGGATTTTTTATTGAAATTCGGGGCGGAATCGTGCTGATTATGCCCTTCCTGATGACGTTTATGGGGAAATGGAATCGACGCGCTACCGTGATGACCATGGCGGAGTGGATGCACTTTCGCTTCGGCAATGGCAAAGAAGGCGATATTGCCCGCATTGTGAGCGCGGTTGCCAGTCTTATTTTTGCGATCAGCTCGATTAGTTATTTTGCCGTTGGCGGCGGAAAGTTCTTCGGAAACTTAATTAGCATCGACGATAAAATAGCCTCAATATCCCTGATTTCTCTCGCCACAGTTTATACAGTCGCCAGTGGCTTTTATGGGGTAGTCTGGACGGATTTTTTTCAAGGACTTTTAATTTTAGTCGCAATTCTTTATATTTGCTTTCTGTCAATGCAGATCGTTGACATTCCCGAAACCTTTTCAGTTTCGATTTCGGGAACGGAACAATTGCAAACTTGGAATTTTAGCGAATGGAGCCGTATTTTACCGCCGCTTCAGGTCGAACTTCCCGGAAACTATGCCATTTTTAACTTCTTTGGTGCGGTTATCTTCTTCTATCTGCTTAAAACCGTAATGGAAGGATGCAGCGGCACCGGAGGTTACATGGTTCAGCGCTATTTTGCCGCGAAGAACGAACGAGAGGTAGGACTCCTTTCGCTTTTCTGGATTTTCCTACTTTCTTTTCGTTGGCCCATGGTCACGGGATTGGCTTTATTGGGAATTCATTACGGTGCAACAAAACAAGTCATTACCGATCCCGAATTGATTTTACCAACCACGATCGCCGAATACGTTCCTCTGGGGATGAAAGGATTGCTGGTTGCGTGTTTCGTAGCAGCCGCGATGTCTACTTTTACCTCAATTATTAATTCCAGTGCTGCCTATTGGGTGAAGGATATCTATCAAGCTTATCTTCGTCCTCAAGCTTCCAACGAGCAGTTGATTTTCCAAAGCCGTTTGGCTTCCGTGGCGATCGTGGTATTGGGCTTATTGTTGAGTTTTAATATTACCAATGTTAACGATATTTGGGGATGGTTAACATTAGGATTGGGAGCGGGTTTAGCCGTGCCGTTGTTGTTGCGATGGTATTGGTGGCGGTTTAACGGATATGGTTTTGCTATTGGAACGCTGGCTGGGACGATCGCCGCCATTCTCAGCAAAGCTATCATTCTTCCTGCTATAAATAACCCGCAAATTCAAGAATACATTCTCTTTCTCGTTCCCAGTCTTTCTTCCTTACTCGGCTGCATTCTGGGAACGATGTTTACCGCACCCACCGATCGATCGACCCTGGAAAATTTTTACAACGTGACTCGACCTTTTGGCTTTTGGGGCATCATTTCTCGAGACTTACCGGGGAATGTTCGCGCTAAAATTTGGCGGGAAAATCGACGGGATATCCAAGCCACCGCGATCGCCGTTCCCTGGCAGTTGGTGATGTTCTTGATGGGGATGATGTTCGTGATGAAACAGTGGGATAAATTTGGTGTTTTATTCCTGATATTCCTGCTCCTGTCGATCGCCTTATACTTCGTCTGGTTTCGACATTTGGAACGTTAGATGGTTCGTCATTGGTTATGGGTCATTGGTCATTTGTCGTTGCTAGTTGCGCTTTCGCGCTTTTACTTTCTCCCCCTGCTTCCCCTGCTCCCCCTGCTATCTTCCCCTCCTGTAACTCCTGTAACTCCTGTAACTTATGAATTCTTGTAAAAAGGGATGGGATTGCGGAGCGAGATCGGTCGCGGGACTGACAACCGGAGTCTGCAATAATGGAGCATCCGCCTAAAAACAATCCTGTTAGGCGAACCAGCGATCGGAAGGGTTTATAAGATAGTGGAAACTTCCTTTAGGACTCACAGGGTGTTAGCGATGACCGTTCCCAACCATAACATCGATACGCCTTCGGATCGATCGGATGCCACCCCATCCGAGACTCAACCCGACATCTTGATCGTGGACGATACGCCCGAAAATTTGCGCCTGTTGACGCGAATGCTGACAAAACGGGGTTACAAAGTCCGCCAAGCCAAAAGCGGCATAATGGCATTACAAGCGGTTGCCGCCTTGCCGCCGGATTTGATTTTGCTCGATATTATGATGCCGGGAATGGACGGTTACGAGGTGTGCCAACATCTAAAAGCCAACCCCCAATCGGCAGAGATTCCCGTCATTTTTCTCAGCTCGCTCAACGGGGTTCTCGATAAAGTCAAAGCGTTTCAAATGGGGGGAGCCGACTATATTTCCAAACCTTTTCAGTTAGAAGAAGTCATTTCGCGGGTGCAGAATCAATTGGTGTTGGTGTCAGCGCAACGACAAATCCGCCAACTCAACGCCGAATTGGAGGCACGGGTGCGGCGGCGCACGGCTCAATTGGAACGCGCGAACCAGCACTTGCAACGGGAAATCGAGGAACACCAGCGCACCCAAGAAGTGCTGATTCACATGGCATTTCACGATGCGCTCACCAAATTGCCCAATCGGGCGTTATTTTTAGAAAAGTTATACGGCGCTCTGGCTCGCCTGCAAGCCGATGCCAGCGAGGGGTTTGCGGTATTGCTGCTGGATTGCGATCGCTTCAAAGTGGTGAATAATTCCTTGGGGTATTCCGTCGGCGACGAACTGTTGAAGGCAATCGGACAGCGTTTGGGGAGTGCGTTGGGAGAACGGGATACTTTGGCGCGTTTGGGGGGAGACGAGTTTGCCATTTTGCTCGACGGAATTGGGAATCTCGATCGCGCTGTCGGCGTTGCCGAGGATTTACTGTCGGAATTCTCAAAACCTTTTCACCTGCGCCAACACGAAGTGTATATCAACGCCAGTGTGGGCATCGTTTTGGGTGCGGCGGATTACGAGCAACCCGAAGATCTCCTCAGAGATGCCGATACGGCGCTCTATCGCGCTAAAGCACTAGGCAAAGGGCAGTATCACATTTTCGATCCGGAACTGCACCAATTTGCCATCCAGCGCTTGCAATTGGAAACAGATTTGCGCCGGAGTCTCAACGATCGCGGTTTTATGGTGTACTATCAACCGATCGTGGCGCTATCTACCGGGAAGTTGGCAGGGTTCGAGGCGCTGGTTCGCTGGCAGCATCCGACGCGGGGTTTGGTGTCGCCAGCGGAGTTCATTCCCGTAGCGGAAGAAACGGGGTTGATTCGCGCCTTGGGGATTTGGGTGTTGGAGGAAGCGTGCGATCGTTTGCGGACATGGCAGCAGCAAGGCGTGGGTTCCGATCTGACCATGAGTATCAATTTGGCGGTTCAGCAATTGTTACAGCGCAATTTGCTCGATCAAATCGATCGTCTGTTGGCAGATACCCAACTCGATCCGCGCTGTTTGAAGTTGGAAATTACCGAAAGTGCGTTGATGGAAAATGGGGAAGCGGCGATCGCGATTTTGCACCAACTGCGATCGCGCGGCATCCAACTGAGTATCGACGATTTCGGAACGGGATATTCTTCCCTGAGTTACCTGCACCGTTTGCCCGTCAATACCTTGAAAATCGATCGATCGTTTGTCAAGCGCATGGACGGGAAATCCGGGAATATGGGGTTAGTTCCGGCGATTATCAATATGGCACATACGATGGGAATTAGCGCCATCGCCGAAGGGGTGGAAACGCCCCAGCAATTCGCCCAACTACAAAATCTCCACTGCGATTTCGGTCAAGGCTATCTGTTCGGTGTACCCCTCAATTGTCAGTTAGCAACCGAATTGCTGCAATCCCAGCCGCGTTGGCGTCCCCAATCGCCTGCCAGCCGTTCCCACACCAAAATTTATAGCGATCCAATCTCGGCAATCTAGTAGGCGTAAGTGCCTCGCGCTCTTCTCGCCTACGGGAGAACTAAGGCAGAAGGCAGGGGGAGCCGGGGGAGAGAAGCAACTAACAACTAACAACTAATCCCATCACAAACCCCAAACTCCAAACTCCCAACCCCAAACCCCAATTCCCAAAATTTCGAGTTTCCCGCCTTCCGATTGAAATCGGTATAATTTTGACAGGCTTATGGTACTCGAAATGATCTCCCTTCCTGGATACCAAATTCTCGAACAAATCGATGAAAGTGCGAATTCCGCAATTTATCGAGGCATTCGAGGATGCGACGATCGACCTGTGATTCTCAAAGTCCTCAAATCTGAATATCCAACGCCTCTAGAGCTAGAGCGCTACCAACAAGAATACGAAATACTCCGCACCTTGGATATTGAAGGAGTGGTCAAAGTTTATGGATTGGAATCCGATCGGAGATTGATCGCCCTAATTCTCGAAGACTTTGGCGGTCGATCGCTCTCTCACTGGATGCGAGATCGGAGTGTGGTGGGGGGTGAGCTTTCGCTCGATCGTTTTTTGCAATTGGCGATCAAAATTGTCGAAGTTTTAGGACGAATTCATGGTGCGGGCGTCATTCATAAAGATATTAATCTTGCCAATATTGGCTTAAACCCACAAACCAGAACACTCAAAATTTTAGATTTTAGTATTTCGACTCTACTCGAGTGGGAAGATCTCAATCCGGATAATTTGGCTCAGCTACAAGGGACGCTCGCCTATATTTCTCCGGAACAAACCGGTCGCACCAACCGGACGATCGACTATCGCACGGACTTTTACTCTTTAGGTGTCACCTTTTATCAGTTACTATCGGGGCGGCTCCCCTTTGTCTCGACTGATTTTTTGGAAATGGTTCATTGCCATCTTGCCAAACAACCCCCGCCGCTCGGCGCAGAAATTCCGGCGGGATTGACAGATATCGTCATGAAATTGATGGCAAAAAATCCAGAGGATCGCTATCAAAGTGCCTGGGGAATTAGAGCGGATTTAGTCAAGTGCCAGCAACAGTTTGCAGCAACAGGAACGATCGATCGTTTTGTCCTCGGTCGAGAAGATTTTTGCGATCAATTTCGGTTGCCGCATAAACTCTATGGACGCCAAGCCGAAATTCACTCGATTCTCGAGATTTTCAACCGCATCGTTCGTCCGCAGAATGCTACGATTTCTGAGATTTCCAATCGAGGCTATTCTGGGGCTACCATTCTCATTTCTGGCGATTTTGGTTTAGGCAAATCGGCACTTTTACAAGAAGTTTTTACTCGATTAACCTCGTCCAATCGCAGTTCTTGTTTGCGCGTTCAATGCGATCCAGTGCGTGCGAACGTTCCGTATTCAACTATGGTAGATATTTTGCGCGGATTGGCGCGACAACTGTTAGCTGAAAGTCAAGATCGAATCGAGTGGTGTCGGCAACAATTATTAGGGGCGATCGAACACCATGAAACGGCGATCGCGAACGCCATTCCCGAATTCAAAGCGATCTTGGGCGCGAGCGAAGAAAACTCAGCTTTAGAGTTCAGTTATTTGCCAGATTATAACCATATTTTTCCCCGTATTTTTCGAGTCTTAGCAACAACAGATATTCCCTTGGCTATTTTTTTAGATGACTGGCAATGGATCGATCCAGAATCTTTAAAAATTATTCGTTTTTTGATGATATCTTCTGAAGTTTTTCCGACCGATTTAGAGGTTGCCAAGCTGATTCCTCAACATGGGGACCGATCGATTTTAGGAAAGAGCGTAGACTCGACGATCGATCGGCAACAACCATCGATGTCAGTTCTGTGGGTGGGAACCTGTGGAACGAACGAAGAGTGTCCGCTACTCAGCAGTCTCAAAGAGATCGAGCAAGCCGGGGTCAAAATCGATCGCATTATCCTCTCTCCTCTAAAAAATAATGCGATTTCTGAATTTTTAGCCGATCTCTTGAACCGGGATTGGCGCGATCTTAAATCTTTCTCCAAAATGGTTTTGCGAAAAACAGGAGGAAATCCATTTTTTGTCCGAGAATTTCTCCGCAAGTTGCACGATAATGAAATCATTTATTTCGATCAAGAGGCTCGAGTTTGGCAATGGGATCTCCAGGGAGTTGAAGCCACGAATTTAACTGAAAATTTAGTAGAACTCACGATTGCCAATTTTCAGAAACTACCGGATCGCACCCAGCAACTTTTAGGATTGGCAGCGTGTATCGGTGTCAGCTTCGATCTCAATACCCTATCTGAGATTGCCAACAGTCCACCTGCCGAAATTTTCAAAAACTTACTTACCGCCTTAAAATCAGAAGCCATTTGCGCGACTTCCAGTTCGGAAAATCGGTGTTTGGGTTCCGATCTTCGCTCTTATAAATTCGGTCACGATCGCATTCACCAACTGGCATACCATTCTCTTGAAGAATTATACCGCAAGGAAACGCATCTAAAGATCGGTCGATTTTGGTCTCGATCAACTTTAGCGCCAGAATGGATCGAACGCCATATCTTTAAGATTGCCAATCAATTTTACTTAGGTGCAGATTGTATTGCCAACGATCTCGAGGTAGAGAAAGTTGCTAAACTGCATTTACAAGCCGGTCGCAAAGCTAAATTTTCCATGAATTTAGAAACGGCACTCGACTATTTAAATCGAGGTTTAGCCGTTCTAAATTTTAAGCTAGACTCTTCTATCGCCAGCGAATTACAGGAGGAAACCTCAGAAATTGAGGGGTGGCAATCGTTTTTCGAGCAATCCGATACCATCTTTAATTTATCCCTCGAGTTTTTTGCTCAAGGGAAAAATTTAGACGACTTGAAACGAGATATTGATCGCTATCTCGTTTTAAGTCAAGATCGATTCAATGAAACGTTAAGTTATATTCAATTACTTCGAGAAGATCTAGGCGCATTTTCAGGAGAATTGACTAAACCAGATTTTAAGAACTATAAAACTGATGGGGGAGTCGAATATTCAAGTTTTAAATCATCCTCACTTCTCGCCCAATATCAAGTTTTCAAGTGTCAGCTATACTCGCTGCAACACCGAACAGAGGAAGCCTTATACATGGCACGATCGGTATCGAGATCGATCGATTATGTCTTGAATCCGTCACTGGCGATTTCTTATCTCTTCTATTATTCATTAACGTTAATCGAAATTTTTCCCATTTCGTCCGAACTCAAGCGGAAAACATTTTCCAAACAAATCGAACTCAACCGAAATCAGATGCAACTCTGGTTAGATCGATATCCACAGGAAGTCGGTCATAAAATGGGTCTCATTGAAGCCGAACTCGATCGAATTTCCGATCGATTTATCGAAGCCATGGATGGCTACGATCGTGCTATCGATCTCGCTCGATCGAATCAAGCCATTCACGAAGAAGCTTTAGCCTGCGAACGCGCCGGTCGATTTTATCTCAATTGGGGTAAAGAAAAGATCGCTCAAACCTATTTTAAAGAGGCGCACTATGCTTATACGCGCTGGGGAGCTATTGCGAAAGTTCGAGATTTAGAGCAACAATATCCACAACTTCTAAAAGCTTCATTCCCTAAATCGATTGCCAATCCATACGAGACGACTTCCCTCATTACTACTTCAACGGAATCATCAGATAGCGCTTTAGATTTAGCAACGGTTCTGAAAGCGTCTCGTGCGATTTCTCAAGAAATTTGCCTCGAACGTTTCCTCACAAAATCGATCGAAATTCTCATCGAAAATGCAGGTGCACAACGAGGATTTTTAATCGTTCCCGATCGCAACGATCTTGAAGAAAATACAAATCATTTTTATATCATTGCTCAAAGTCAAATTGAAGGCGAAACCAAAGTTTTAGAATCGATCCCTTTAGAAGGGAGTCTACAGGAAGGAGAATTGCCTTTAGTGTCATCGGCAATTGTGAATTATGTTGCTCGTACCCAAGAAAGTATCGTCTTAGATCGTGCCGATCGAGAAGGTGACTTTACCACCGATTTTTACATTCAACAAGCTGGCGTTCGATCCGTTCTTTGCGATCCTTTATTATATCAAGGGCAACTCGTTGGCGTGGTTTATCTAGAAAATAACCTCATCAGTGCGGCGTTTACACCCGAACGATTGCAAGTCGTCCGCTTACTCTCCCAACAAGCGGCGATTGCCCTAGAAAATGCCCGACTGTACGATCGTTTGGAAGAATACTCTCATACTCTCGAGGAACGGGTCGAACGCAGAACCCAAGAACTGAAACAGGAAATTTTCGAGCGCCAACTACTCGAAAATCGATTGCGATCAGAAGAGCGCAAGATGCGGGCAATTTTTGAGGCGATGACGGATATTATTCTCATTATCAAAATGAGCGACGATTGTATTGAAACTATCGAAATTTCGCCCACAGCGCCAACTCGAAGCTCGTCTCTAGAGCAGTCCCTCATCCAGCAAACCATCGATCGATTGTATGAAGAAAATAGTCATTGGAAAGTCCCCATTCAACAAGTTTTAGAAACTCAAAAAACCATCAATTTCGATTACGCACTACAATTCAATAACGAATCGATCTGGTTCACGGCTAGTATTTCTCCCATTCCCGACGGATCGGTCATTTGGGTGGCGCGAAACATTACCGATCGCGTTTTAGCTGAAGAAGCGCTCCGACTTTCAGAAGAAACTTTTTCCAAATCCTTTCGTGCCAGTCCTTGCGCGATGACGATTAGTCGATGGGCAGATGGACGACATTTGGAGGTCAACGATACGTTCTGTTCTTTGATGGGCTATACGCCTGAAGAAATTATCGGTAAAACGGCTCTAGATTTAAACTTATGGGTGAATTCTGAAGATCGCCACAAGCTCTTTCAACTCTTAAAAACCGATGGAATCGTTCGCAATTATGAATTTGAATCGCGCACCAAATCGGGCAAAATTCTCACAGCTTTACTCTCGGTGGAAATCGTACGCATTCGCGGAGAAGACTGCCTATTAGCGATCTCTAATGATATTACCGAACGCAAACGTGCCGAACAAGAACTCCAACACAAACATGAAGAGTTAGCCTTAACCTTGCAAAAATTACAAACCACGCAAGACGAACTGATCCAGTCGGAAAAAATGGCATCTCTCGGTCAGTTAATTGCGGGGGTTGCCCACGAAATCAATACGCCGATGGGAGCAATTCGGGCATCGATCGAGAATAGTTCTCAGGCGCTTGATCGCACCTTACAATATTTACCCAAGCTATTTCAAAAGCTATCTTCCGAACGCATCGCAGATTTCTTAGCATTACTGGAAGAATCCGAACGTCAATATTCTCAAAAATCGATCTTGCTGTCTTTTCGAGAACAACGAAAGCTCAAACGGGCATTACGCGATGAATTAGAAACTCGAGGATTTGAGAATGCCGATACGTTGGCAGCGACATTAGTTTCGTTAGGAATCGATCGCGAAATCGATCGGTTTATGTCAATCTTACGAGATCGCGATCGAGATACAATTCTCGACGCTGCTGAAAATTTGTCAATCCTTCAAAAAAGTAGTGACAATATTAAACTAGCGGTCGAGCGAGCTTCTAAAATTGTTTTTGCACTAAAAAGTTATAGCCGACAAAGTAACTCAGGTCAGATGACACAATTTTCGATTTCAGAGGGTATCGATTTGGTTTTGACCATTTATCAGAATCAACTCAAGCGGGGTGTAGAAACAATCAAACATTACGAACGAGTTGCACCGATTTACTGTTTTCCCGAAGAACTCAATCAAGTTTGGACGAACTTAATTCATAATTCTATTCAAGCCATGAACGATCAGGGTACGCTAAAAATTTCGGTTTCCCAAAAAGACGATTTTGTGTTAGTGGAGTTTACCGATTCTGGGAAAGGAATTCCGCCAGAAATTCAAGGCAAAATTTTCGATCCTTTTTTTACAACTAAGTCCCCAGGAGAAGGTAGCGGATTGGGTTTGAGTATCGTTCGCAAGATTATTGAGAAGCATCGCGGTAAAATTGAAGTAGCTAGCCAACCCGGACGCACGACTTTTAGCATTTGGCTTCCGGTCAATTTACCGTAGCGTTGTTACATTTTGGGTGGGGGAGCCATACCGTCCATCCCAGCGAGAAGAATTAGATGAACAGAAAAGCCATTGTCTGTGTAGATGACGAACGAATCGTGTTGAGCAGCTTGCGCGATCAACTCGCTCAACAAGTTGGGAACGAGTACGATATCGAACTAGCAGAAAGTGGAGAAGAAGCCTTGGAAATTTTTGAGGAGTGTCAGGCAGATAATATTGAAATTCCTTTAATTATTACCGATCAAATTATGCCAGGAATTAAAGGAGACGAACTTTTAATCAAAATTCATCAATCTTATCCCAAAACATTAAAAATTCTTCTCACCGGACAAGCTGATGCCGATGCCGTGGGGAATGCAGTTAATAATGCCAACTTGTATCGTTATATTTCTAAACCTTGGGATGTTGCCGATCTCAACTTGACTGCGATCGAAGCCTTGCGCAGTTACGATCGCGATCGACAACTGGCCGAACAAAATGAAATTCTGCAAAAAATCAATGAAGAATTGAAACAATTAACTATTTCCCTGGAACAAAAAGTAGCAGAACGAACTGCCGAACTTCAAGAGGCAAAACAATCAGCCGAATCGGCAAATCAGGCAAAAAGTGAATTTCTCGCCAATATGAGTCACGAATTGCGCACGCCTCTCAATGGTATCTTGGGATACGCTCAAATTTTGCGCCGCGATCGCCACAGCACTCCCAAGCAACAAGAAGGATTTGAAATTATTTATCAATGCGGCAATCATTTACTAACTTTAATTGAAGAAGTTTTAGATCTTTCAAAAATTGAAGCTAGACGGCTAGAACTCATTCCTGAAAATTTTACCCTAAAGCCATTTTTACAAGAAATAGCTGAGATTTGCCGAATTCGAGCCGAGCATAAAGAGATTCGCTTTTCGTTCCAAGTTTTAAATCAACTCCCGGCAGGAATCCGTGCGGATAAGAAGCGGTTGCGCCAAATTTTACTGAATTTGATCGGCAATGCGATTAAATTTACCGATCGCGGCAGCGTCACTTTCAAGGTTGGTTTGGTGGTTGAAGGAGATCGAACTCGATCGGGAAATACCGCTCGAATTCGCTTTCAAATTGAAGATACGGGAATTGGAATTTCCCCGGAACAAACCGATAAAATTTTCTTACCATTCGAGCAAGTTGGAGAAAGTTCCCGTCAAGCTGAAGGAACGGGATTGGGATTGGCGATCAGTCAACAACTTGCGGGAATGATGGGCAGTCAAATTTGCGTGAAAAGCGTGTTGGGACAAGGGAGCCAGTTTTGGATCGATCTAGAATTTCCCGTGGCGATCATGTCTTCCGAAACGACAATTTTGCGTGCTTTGAGAACGATCATCGGCTATGAAGGCGAACCTCAGAAAATTTTGGTCGTAGACGATCGCTGGGAAAATCGAGCGGTGTTGGTTAATTTACTCGAACCTCTGGGATTTGAAACGATCGAAGCAACGAATGGCAAAGAAGGGTTGGTAAAGGCATTACGAGAGCGTCCCAATTTAATCATTGTTGATTTGTTAATGCCCGATATGAACGGCTGGGAAATGACCCGTCAGGCACGGCAATATTCAGAATTAAAAACCATGCCAATTATTGCTTCTTCGGCTAGCGTATTCGAGCGCGAACGACAAAAAAGTCAAGAAGCAGGATGCGATGACTTTCTGCCGAAGCCGATTCAAGTTGAGGAGTTATTCGATTGCCTGGAAACGCATCTCAATTTAACTTGGATTTGCGAAGATGAAGCAGAAAGAAATGAATCCGATCTATCCAGTGATGCTTCGAGTGTTCCTCCGTTTGATGAATTGCTACCTCTATACGAATACGCGCAAAATGGAGATATTAAGCGAATTAAACAGGAGGCAAATCGTCTGTATCACTTAGATTCTAAGTATCGAAACTTTGCTGAACGGGTGATAGAATTAGCGGAGTTTTTTGAAGATGAAGAAATTGTTAAATTAGTGGAACCTCATATCTTAGGAACTTGACAATTGAGACGATAAAGTTTATAAATTTTATGATAAAATAGGCGTCGTCTCATTGAAAGCCCGATCGAGCTAGAACTTTAGATTATTTCTCGTTTGGTCGATCCCATTCAGGCATTGTCTTTCAAACATCGTCATGAGGATCGATCCCATGGATGGCAGAGAAACTGGACGGCTTCTACCCTTAGCACGATTCGAGCGCGCTCGCGATTGGTGCGATCGTGACGATCCGTGGGGAATCGAGTCAATCTCAACGCCCACTCAACGCCCGGAAAATTGTTAAAAATCTAGAAGTTATTCGTGTTTTTATGACAAATAAAAACACCAAGAATATTGTTTTATAGACCTGGGTGCAACTAACAGCTTGTCTTGGAAAATAATGAATGATAACCGTCAGTTTTCAATCCTGATTATTGATGATAATCTTAACAATTTAAAAGTGATTTCTAAATTATTGAGTGAAGAAGATTATCAAGTATTCAGCGCGAAAAATGGAGAAAGTGGAATTCAGAAAGCCGAACGAACTCGCCCCGACCTCATTCTTCTCGACGTTAGAATGCCGGGAATCGATGGTTTTGAAACCTGTCGGCGATTAAAATCTTCAGAGCTAACTAAAAATATCCCCATCATTTTTTTAACCGCCATTTCAAACATGCAACCTGTCGAAAAAGTTAAAGGTTTAAATTTAGGAGCAGTTGATTTTATTAGTAAGCCCATTCAAAATGAGGAAGTTGTCGCTCGCATCAAAATTCACTTGCACTTGCGATCGCTCACCCAACAGCTTCAAGAGCAAAACGCCAAACTTCAGCAAGAAATTCAAGAACGACAGCAAACCGAGCAAGCTTTAGTTTTAGCGGAAAAGCGATATAATAAACTGGTTAAAAGCTCGATCGAGGGCTTATTTCAAGTGAATATTTCCGGACAGTACCTCAGCGCTAATACTGCTCTAGTTCGGTTGCTGGGATACGACTCTTTAAAAGATCTAATTACTAGCATCAAACATATTTCTCAGTTGTACGTCTTGCCGCAACGCTGGCAAGAACTGATCGATACCCTAGAAAGTCAAGATGAGGTTTCTGGCTTCGAGTCGCTCGTTTATCAAAAAAATGGTAAAGCCATTTGGATTAATGAAAATGCCCGCGCGATTCGAGATGCCACGGAAAAGCTGTTATACTACGAAGCCACGGTGACGGATGTCACCATTCAAAAACTGGCTTTAGAAGCGCTGACGTTTGAAAAAGATCGCAACGAACAGCTTCTTCTTAATATTCTTCCGGCGCGGATCGCGCGGCGACTGCAACAGGAAGAAACCTCGATCGCCGAACGCTTTGAAAATGTCAGCGTCCTCTTTGCCGATCTGGTCGGATTTACCGAATTTTGCTCTACAATTTCCCCCAAAGAACAAGTTAGTTTTCTCAATCGAATCTTCGGTCAATTTGACAACTTAGCCAAACACTATCAGTTAGAAACCATCAAAACCTTGGGCGAAAGCTACCTCGTAGTGGGAGGCTTGCCAGTTGCCCGATCGGATGCTGCCGTGGCGATCGCCCACATAGCATTGGAGATGCAAGCCACCACCGCCCAAATTGGCGAAACCCTCGGTTTTCCCCTGACATTGCGCATTGGCATTCATACCGGATCGGTCGTGGCTGGGGTCGTTGGTCAGATCAAATTCAGCTACGATATTTGGGGCGAAACTGTCAACATTGCCCGTCAACTGGAAAGAACTGCACAGCCAGGAGAAATTCAGGTCACGCCTCAAATCCACGATAGACTGCGAGAAGAATTCATTTTAGAAGCAGGAAGACGAGTGGCGATCGACGGTACGGGAGAAATCTCTACCTTTCTCTTGCAAGGTCGGAAATCCTAACCGATCGCGCCCCAATAAAGGTAACGCCCTTCGATAAGATAGAACTATTCCCATTATTCCCGAGGAGACTGCCGTGAACGCAAATACCTCCAAATTACTGCAATTAACTCTGTCCGGTTTGGGCAATTGGCTGATTTTGATTGCCATCGCCCTGCTTTTGGGTGCTGCTGGTTTAGGTTGGATCGTCAAATCCATCGTCATCTTCTTGGGATTGTTGCTGATTGCCCCCTTCATCGCTCTCTTCGGTTTGCGTTGGTGGCTGAGTCGCAACCTCATCCAAGATAGCTGTCCCGTTTGCAGCTACGAGTTTGCGGGATTGGCGCAAAGTCAAATGCAATGCCCTAACTGCGGAGAACCCCTGCAAATCCAAGATGGAAAGTTTGCCCGCCTCACCCCTCCCGGAACGATCGATGTCGATGCGATCGATGTATCCGTTCGACAAATTTCCGACGAATCGAGTCGTTAGGAGTTGGGAGTTTGGGGTTTGGGGTTGGTTATTGGTTATTGGTCGCTAGCAAACATCTTCTCCCCCAGATCCTTCTGCCTTCTGCCTTAAAACCCAATGACCCATTACCCATTACCAGTCCTCACCGGAAATAGTCTTATCCCGTACTGACCGAAAATTTTGGGTTTCAAGCCCCGTCCTTCTAGGACGGCTTTTTGTGATTCAATCCGGATTAGTGCATCGAAATCGCGTATAATTAAATTAGAG
>DVED01000088.1 GCA_015295945.1 Oscillatoriales cyanobacterium M59_W2019_021
ACCGCGATTTCGGGTCGATCGAAATAATCCACCAAGACGGCGTATCCTTCCTCCAGGCGTTGGGGGTTATAGGCAACGGGCAAGGGTTGCACGGGCGTTGCCGGAGGAGTGTACCCCAGTTTGGGGTTGGGAAGTGCTGGCAACGCTCCGGATGGGGCAGGGAGGGGCGGCGGTGAATTGTAGGAGGGGGTAACCGGATAGGACGGGGTGTTCGCCGGAGACGCAGTCACCGGAGGCAGAACGTTGTAGTCGGGTAATTCTTCCAGTCCTGGGGAAAGACCGAGATCGGGGACGTAGGATTGGCGATCGTCATTTGCCCGGATTTCCATCGGCTCCTGGCGAGCTTCCCCTGTTTCGGGTTCCGCTTCTACGACTTCCGGGGTCGATCGTTCGATCGCTCGGGAGCGGTTTCCCACCTGCTGTGCCGGAATCACGCGGACGTTGGGCAGCGGTAGGGATGACGAAGAACTCGCACTCGTGGGGGACGATGCCATGGGTTCTGGAGTCGGTTCGGCGGGAACCACGGGCGTTTCGGCAGTCACTTGCGGCGGTCGGGTGACGAATGCTCCCAATCCCGTCTGGGCGGCGAGCGACTGCGCCCAGGTGTTCGCTTCCTCGATGTCTCGATAGCCTCCGATCCGGACGACAATCTCACCCAAGTAATTGCACACCGACGCCGGACTGTCCGAGGGTAACAGGTCGAGGGTGGCTTCCTGTTCTTTTTCTTGGGCGGCAATGACCAAGATCAAATATTCGCCTGCTTGGGGGGGCAAACATTCCCCAACTTGGGCGATGGCATTGGGGGCGATCGATCCCCAAGCCATCGCTCCGAGAATTGCCGAAGCGGCGATCGCCCGAGGGGAAAAAGTCCGAGTCAGATGGCGCATCGTCAGATACCAGGTAAACGGCTAACGTCGAACGGAAAAGCTAAACCGATGCCAACGAGGCGATCGGATCGGGAATCGTCTCGCTGGGGGCTTCAAATTCCCCAACAATGACGTATTCTAACCGCAATTTCAACCACGTGATAAATTGAGAGTTGGTGGAAATAATCGCCACCGAAGGTTGCGGGCATCGACGTTTGATCTCTGCCATTTCCGGTGCTTCTAAAAAGGCAGGCTGTTTGACCACCCAAAAATCGATTTCCTTTTCGTTTTCCTGATAGTTCCGAGTGCGCTCGCGAATCACCTCCTCTAAAGGTTCTTCTTCTAACAGAAATTTTTGGCTGGCTAAAACGTAATGATATTTTGGCATGGTAATGGGTAATGGGTAATGGGTAATTGAGTGATGCGTTTCGTTCCTCAACACATCCTACCTACTAACTTTGTCCCCGCATTGCTTGTTTCATATCGCGAACGGCTCGTTCCATGCCGACCAGTGAAGCTCTCGAAACGATGGTATGACCGATATTCAACTCTTCCATCCCGGCGATGCAGGCGATCGGATAGACGTTGAGGTAGGTTAAACCGTGTCCGGCATTGACGCGCAGTCCGGCGGCGATCGCCCGAGCGCATCCCGTTGCCAATATCTCCAATTCTCGCTGGAGATCGGCTTCGCTACGAGCTTCGGCGTAGCGTCCGGTATGCAGTTCGATAAACTGCGCTCCCGTTTTCGCCGAGGCATCGATCTGTTCCGGTTCGGCATCGATAAACAGACTAACGGGAATTCCAGCACTTTGCAATCGATCGACCGTTGCCGAGAGGCGATCGATCTGACCGACAATATCCAGTCCCCCTTCCGTGGTCACTTCTTCCCGCCGTTCCGGAACTAGGGTAATATAATCCGGTTTGAGATCGAGGGCGATTTTCACCATTTCGTCCGTCGCCGCCATTTCCAAATTTAAATGCGTACCCACCGTTTGTCGCAGTAGGTAAACATCTCGTTGCTGAATGTGTCGGCGATCTTCGCGCAAGTGCGCCGTAATCCCGTCCGCACCTCCGAGTTCGGCGAGGAAGGCGGCGGCAACCGGGTCGGGTTCCGTCGTACGACGTGCTTGTCGGATCGTTGCGATGTGGTCGATATTGACTCCCAGAGTCGGCAATCTCCGTGTCTCCTTTGGTGGCAATGGGTCAACTTTCCATTCTACCAAAACATGAAGGGTCTAAAGCGCTACTCTCAATGGCGATCGTTTTGGCGCTCCTAGACTCGTTCTGCTATTCAAAAAATCCGAACGTTAGGGATCTGCGATTCAGTTTAGAAGCGGCTAAAAACTCGAGAAATCAATGCCCGAACTCCTGAATTTTCAGAAAGAGGGTACGAGTCGATCGATCGTCTAATTTGCATCGCATCCCTGCTGCGAAACCGTACCATTAGGGAGGGTCGCACCGCAGAGATTGACATCAGTTAAGCGAGCGCCTTCTAAATTGGCGTCCCACAGGTAAGTTCCGCTCAGGTTGGCTCCATTTAAATCGGCATTGCTGAGATCGGCTGCTCGCAAATCCGCACCGCTTAAGTTGGCGTTGAGCAAAGAAGCGCGATCGAATTTGACGTTGCGGAAGTTGGCTCGGCTGAGGTCGGCATCGTCGAGCTTGGCACCACTCAAACGGGCGATTTCCAGTTGGGTTTCGCGCAGGTTCGCACCGGTTAAATCGGCATCGGAGAGATTGGCAAGGGTTAAATTGGCTTGGCGCAGGTCGGCGCCCTCGAGGTTAGCGCCTTCGAGATTGGCGCGATCGAAGTTGGCTTGGCGCAGGTCGGTATGGCTGAGATTCGTCCCGCTTAAGTTCGCTTCGTACAAGTCGGCTTTTTTCAAGGTAACGCCACTGAGATCGGCAAAGCTGAGATCCGCGCGTCGCAAGTTGCACTTCGCGCACTTGCGGGTTTCCAAGAGTTGGCGCGTATCGTCGGGATCTTCGGCAGTGGCGGGTATTGCCTGCATCAATCCGAACAGAACGATCGCCCCTAGCCATCGAGATGGGATCGACATCTGGGAAATTGAGAGTATGGGCAATTCTATTATGGAACACGCGCCGGAGTGATGGCGTCAGTACCCCAGAAGTTGGGAAACCCTGACTGCGTAAAGCTTGGATAAAGTTGTCGCGATCGCCATCTGTCCGGTTGTGATTTCGATCGCCTTGACGGATCGGTACGATCGCGGTAGCTTTACGCCAACATCACATTCGCTTCCGTGAAAATACGACATACTCGAAGAATAGAGTTCGGAGTTCGTCAGATTATGCTGCCCCAAGTTCAACTTCTCCCAGGTGCGATCGCAGAAATTTTAGCTTCCGTTGCCGATACGGGTTATTTGACCGTGGGCGATCGTTACGGATTGATGGCAGCGATTTTAGATGAAAGTTTAACGGAAGAGGAGCGGCGCGGCGCCAATCGGCTGATTCGCGCGGTTTTACGCGGACGGGTCAAACTGACCGATCGATTTCCGGTGACGGCATAACTGGAAATGTAGTGTGATCTGTAACGATTCAGAGGCGATCGCCATGTCTGCAAACCCCGAACCCATTTCCCGCTTTTCCTTACTTTTTCGCGCCTTAATTTTAACGTTGGTGATGGCGTCGATCTCCGGTCGTTGGGAAGCAACCCCGTTGAAATCGGGATCTCAGTGGCGATCGTTACCCGCTTCGGAAACCGCCAATCGATGGTCTCTTCACGGGGATTCTGGTATGAGTTTTTTAACTCGGGCGTTACTGCCTCGAAATTGAGCCAGCCTTAAGACGGATCTAGCAATGAGCGGTCAGCCGCGATCGATCGTTAGCTAGATTAATATTTCAAGTACAAAACCCCCTACAAAATTCGCGACAGGAGTCGATACACCAGGCGGAATAAAGCCGTCACCGCGATCGCCGACAGTCCGGAAAACAGAGTAATCGCTAGCACCGTGGGAATGGGATAAGCCCGTAATGCCGGAATCAAAATCACGACAGCCAGGGTTATTCCGGTAATAATCGGCAGATCTTTCCCCTCGATCCAGCGTCGCGATTGTACGAACACCAACCCCCCCACGAAAACGCCCCAGGCGATCGCGCCGATCCCGGAAATTCCCAACAAACTCGCCAGCACTACCCCGACTAATCCGCCTTCGGTTCCCGTAAACGCCGCCTCTGCCAGCAGTTCCACCGTCGAAAACGATCGCTTTGTCGGGGAACTCGCCACTGGAGATGGAGGTTGTACCGTTGTCGGCGAAGAAGGGGGACTGGGGACAACCGCACCACTCCCATCGAGTTCGGCGAGAACTTCTGCCGCCGAAGCAAATCGCTGGCTGGGGGAATGTTGCAACATCCGGTTTAAAATCCCTTCCAGACGATCGCTGGTGCGAGCGTACCCGCGCCAATTCCACTGATGGTTGTAAGTATCGAACAAGTCTTGCGGTTGCTTTCCCGTCAGTAGAGAAATTGCCGTCACGCCTAATGCGTATAAATCTGTTGCCGGATACACTCGTCCCCCCGCCATCTGTTCGGGGGGAGCAAATCCCAGGGAATAAATCCCCGTCGATTTCGTCGCCGGAACGCCTGCTGCCGTCACCTGTTTCACCGCGCCAAAATCGAGCAGATACAGCCTGCCGTTGCGGTGACGCATGATATTGGCGGGTTTGATATCTCGATGAATCGCGCCGCGATCGTGAACGAATTGTAAAATATTGAGAATTTCGACTAACACTTCTCGGACTAGATCTTCGGAAAATTGACCGCGATCGACTAATTCTTCCTCCAAGGTTTGCCCGTCGATATATTCTTGTACCAAGTAAAAAAATTCATCCTGTTTTCCCGGTGTCAAACGAGGAACTGTCATGGAAAAACTAGCCAGTAAATCGGGAATTTGGGGATGTTGGCTGCCCAATTCTTCCAACACTTCCGCTTCTCGCTCGAACAAATCTTTTGCCTTTTGCAAATCGTCAGCACTGAGATGGGCGGCGGGTTGAAACTGCTTGACAACGCACTGTCGCAACGCCGGAGTGTAGCGATCGCACGCTAGAAATGCCATGCCAAATCCACCCTGCGCCAACAATTGCATCGGCAAATAGCGCCCCACCAAAATCAACGGCATCCCGCACGCCGTACAGTATTTCTGCTCTGTGGTTTTCAGGGTCGCGCGATCGTCGAGATCGCTAAATGCGTTCTGGGGACGGGGACAACTGGGACGAGTGCAGCAAACTTTCATAAACTTGGGGGTTTGGGGTTTGAGATTTGTGAGTAGTTAGTGGTTAGTAGTTAGTTATTGATCGCGCTTTCGCAAGTCGCGTTTCAACTCATCACATTTTCTCTCCTGCTGCCTGAATTCCCCGATCGGTTTTTACCGGGTTATTGGCTTAGACGAGGTGCTTTCTGCGGCTATTTTATCCGTAAAAATACGGAATTTTATCCAACCGATCGAAAATGAAGTCGCTGCCATCCGTCTTTAATCTAACCTCTGTACGGGTTCAGTGAAAAGCTGAATTTCTTACTTTTTTTGGGTTTGGGGTTGGTCATGGGTCACTGGTCCTTGGTCTTTGGAGTTTGTCATTACTAGTTGCGCTTTCGCATTTACTATCCCCGCGTCCCCGTGTCTCCGTGTCTCTGTGTCTCCCTTCCCCCGCTCCTTACAAGGGAATGCTTTTCACAATTGCTCCGTTCGCGCAGCGTCTCCAAAGGAGAATGGCTCGTCAGGTGTCAATGAAAATTCAAGGGTTTGGCTCCCCCCTCGTCCCCATCTCCCCCAACTTCCCGGCTCAAAACATCTCGCCGTCACCGGAAAGTGTCCGCTCCCGTCCGGACACCTTCTCAGTGAAATAACGGAGAACGCCAACTGAGTGCTTCCTATTACCTCACCATTCAATCGGTTTTCACAAAAGTTTTAACAAGTTTTTAAGAAGTTTTACCGGATGCAAGGTTTGACCCTACAGCAATTGATATCCTATAAATAGGGCAATTGGCGAATGGGGAACCCATGACCACTGATTTACTTGCGTCTTGCCGACTGGATCTCGCGCTTAAACCGATCGTTGATCGCCGCTTCCACAGACGGCGATCGGTTCGGGGCGGATGCTTCGATTCCCCAAGTTTGCAGGGGACGCCGACCCCATGGGAGACCCAAAAACTGATACAAATAGTCGAAAATGGTTTTCGATCTGCGACCGATTGTCCTCTTCGAGTAAGGGAGAAGCAGGTATGAAATTGCACTTCAAAGCGATCTCGTGGGGATTGAGTAGCGTTCACCTGGCACTGGCGATCGCCCTTCCTGCCTATGCTCAATCGATCGTCCCCAGCCACGACGGCACGGGAACGATCGTCACTCCCGATGGCAATCGCTACGATATTTCCGGCGGGCAACTTTCAGAAGATGGCAGAAACCTGTTTCAAAGTTTTCACGAATTCGGATTGCAGCGAGGCGAGGTTGCCAACTTTTTATCTAACCCCACGATCGACAATATTTTAGGTCGCGTCACCGGAGGGAATGCCTCTTATATCGACGGCTTGATTCAAGTCAGTGGCGGCAATTCCAACCTCTTTCTCATCAATCCCGCCGGGGTGATCTTTGGCGCCAATGCCAGCTTGAACGTGCCTGCCGACTTCATCACCACCACGGCAACCTCGATCGGTTTCGACAGCAATACCTGGTTGAATTCTACGGGGGAAAATAATTGGTCGGCACTGGTGGGAACGCCGAATAGCTTTGACTTTGCCGTGGCGAATCCGGGAGCCATTGTCAACGAAGGAACTTTAACCGTTACGGAAGGTCGGACGTTAGGACTGATCGGCGGGACGATCGTCAATACCGGAGCGTTGCAAGCGACAGGAGGCAATATCCGATTGTTCTCCGTGCCGGGAGAGCGTCTGGTGCGGTTGAGCAAACCGGGATACGTCCTTAACTTGGAAGTGCGAAATGGGACGACCGGAGCGCCGTCAACCCCCACTCCGCTAGCACTGCCGCAACTGTTGACGGGGAACTCGACGATCGCCAATGCCAGCCAAATTACCGTAAATCCTGACGGGACGGTGAGTTTGCGCGGTTCGGGATTGCAGATCGACTCCTCATCGGGAACGACGCTGATGTCTGGAACGGCGGACGTTTCCGGGACGAATGGGAATGCCGCCTCGATTCACATTTTAGGCGATCGGGTGGGACTGTTCGGCGCTCGCCTCGACGCATCGGGAACCTCTGGCGGAGGGAATATCTTTATCGGTGGAGACTTACAAGGCACAGGAAGCTTACCCACCGCCTCTCGAACCTACGTCGATACCCAAACCTCTATCTTCGCCGACGCGCTGCAATCCGGCAACGGGGGACGGGCGATCGTCTGGGCGGACGACTCTACTCGATTTTACGGCACCATTAGCGCTCGTGGCGGCAGTGCGGGGGGCAACGGCGGTTTTGTAGAAGTGTCGGGGAAAAACTGGCTGGACTATCAAGGCAGCGTCGATACCTTTGCGCCCAACGGTATGCTGGGAACGCTGCTGCTCGATCCGACTAATATCGTCGTTGTGGCAGATGACGCGGCAACCAGCGATCTCACCACCGTCGATGCCTTTGACGATCCCGATACCGATACAGACAACAGTCAAACGCGCATCAACGTCGCGGCGATCGATAACGCCACGGCTAACGTCACCCTCCAAGCCACCAACAATATCACCTTCGGTACGCCGATCGAAATTTTTGCATCCGGGATTGGGTTGAGCGCGACGGCAGGGAACGATATTGCCGCTAATTCTAGCATTACTACCAATGGCGGCGGCGTCACCTTCGATGCGGGGAACAATATCTCGATCGCCACCGGAGCCGATATTACCACCGCCGGAGGTGGGGTCAATTTCTCAGCCGATAACAACATTACCAGTAACGGTACTATCTCCACGGTGGGAGGAGGCGTTACCCTGCGTGCCAACTACGACAGCAGCGGCAGCGGCAGACTCTCCATCGGCGGTTCGATAATCACTGGCGGCGGCAGTCTCAACCTGTCGGGTACGGGGAACGATGGATTGGCAGGTATTGTCGTCCAAAGTCCCCTCTCCACGGGGGGCGGCAATGCTACCTTCACGGGAACGGGTAACGTCGGTCGGGGGATCGACCTGCAAGGCTCGCTTTCCACCGGTGGCGGCACGGTCAACTTAACGGGAACCAGCACCTCTGCTGCCGGAATTTGGATTGGCAGTTCCCTCTCCTCGGGTGGGGGAACGATGACCCTCAACGGAACTAGCAACGGAACGGGGGAATCGGCGCGGGGAATTGCCATTTCTGGAACCGGAGCGTTGTTATCGGGTGGCGGTGGCGTTAATTTGACCGGATCGGGGTCGCAGGCGGGCATTTCTATTTTAAGCGGCGGCTCGATCGCCTCGGGAACCGGAAATCTCAGCCTCACATCCGAGAACAACGCCATTCGCAATAGCGGCTCGATTTCTACCTCGGGAACGGGCAATCTCAGCCTTAGAGCAAATTCGATCGCCCATAGCGGATCGATCGCTACCGGAACCGGAAACCTCACCCTCACCGCCGATTCGATCGCCCTCCTCGGGAATGTAAGCGGAACTGGCAGGCTGCTATTACAACCCAAAACTGACATCGCGTTAGGTCTGGGCGGTACGGGGGACGCGCAAACCGTGTTTCTGACGGGTAGCGAACTCTCTCATCTGATGGACGGGTTTAGTAACATCACCATCGGTCGTGAAGACGGCAGCAGTAATATTACGTTCTTAGGGGGCGCGACGTTTTCCGATCCCGTTACCGTGAGAACATTAGGGGCGATCGATACGGGAGGGTTTACCCTCAACGGTCAAGATAATGCCTCCCTCACTTTCAACGCAGGTACAAATCTTCTCGGTTCGAGTCTCTTCTATTCCCGAGGTCAAACTATTAACCTCAAGGCTGGGGGTAATATTTTAGTCGGGGCGATCGATGCGGGAGAAGGAGGAAGCATCATCCTCAACGCGACAGACGGAACCGTTCGCATCGTCAGCAAGTTACCGCCATCCGCTAGTTTATACAGCGATAACATCAGTTTGCGGGGTAGTTCGGTTACGATCTCCCACACAACGGGAATAACCTTCACGCGGGGAGATGCAACAACTAATGGCGTTCTAGGAGAGATTGCCAGCCCCGTGGCGACCGCTAACGGCGTGAATTTGATACCTCAAGGCAGACCCGCACCAACACAAACACCAACGCCAAGTCCCGATCCAACATCTGGAGATGGAACGACCAATCCCGGCGATGGAACGACTGGAGATGGAACGACCAATCCCGGCGATGGAACGACTGGCGATGGAACGACCAATCCCGGCGATGGAACGACTGGCGATGGAA
>DVED01000149.1 GCA_015295945.1 Oscillatoriales cyanobacterium M59_W2019_021
ACTCTAAACGGACATCGAGGGACTGTCAGACTACTTCGGTAGCAAGACCCGGTGAAGTGTCAAGAATCACCGCGCCTTTAGGACGGTGAGTATGTCAACGATGAAAGAATTACGAGATTTTCAAGTGGCAGCAGGTGCGACGTTTGGCGAGGTGGCTGGCGTTCGCGTACCGATGAGTTTTGGGAATGAGGCGGCGGCACTCCAGGCAGTACAAGAGGGGGTGGTGCTGTACGATCGCTCGCATTGGGGCAGAATTCGCGTTTCTGGGGACGATCGCGTGCGATTTCTCCACAATCAGAGTACCAACGATTTCAACCGCCTCCAAGCCGGACAATGCTGCGATACGGTATTCGTTAGCAGTACGGCACGGACGATCGATCTGGCTACGGCATTCGTCACCGAAGATAACATTCTTTTACTCGTTTCCCCGAACCGCCGCCAGCAGATAATGACATGGCTCGATCGCTATCTGTTTCCCATGGATAAGGTGGAATTGGAAGATATGACAGAAGTGACGGCGTGTTTTAGCTTAATTGGGGAAAATAGCGCGGCGTTCCTGGAAAAATTGGGAATCGATACCGATTTAGCTGACGGGACGCATAAAATAGTGCCGATCGAGGAAATGAACGTTCGTATCGCCACCGGAAGCGGTTTGGCAACGGCGGGATATACCCTCATCGTCGATGTCAGCGACGCGGCAACCCTGTGGCAGTGCCTGACTGAATTGGGTGCGGTTCCTCTCGGCGAGACGGCATGGGAACACCTGCGCGTTCTCGAAGGCAGACCCGTTCCCGACGCCGAGTTAACCGAAGACTACAACCCCCTAGAAGCGGGACTATGGCAGACCATTTCCTTTGAAAAAGGCTGCTACATCGGTCAAGAAACGATCGCCCGTTTAAACACCTATCAAGGCGTGAAAACACAACTGTGGGGAATTCGCCTCGCCGCACCCGCCGAACCGGGAACGATTATTACCGCAGGCGAGGATAAAATCGGAACGCTAACCAGTGTCGTTGCCACCGAATCCGGTGCGGTTGGACTGGCATACATTCGTACCAAAGCAGGCGGTGCGGGGTTAACCGTCCGAGTTGGCGAGACGACGGGAGAAATCGTCGAAGTTCCATTTTTAACTCGGGGATATTTAGATGAAGTTAATAGTTAGTGGGTAGGGAGTGCCACCGGAACGAAACGCACCATTGTTGTTCGGGGTTAGTAACCAATGACCAATGACAAATAACCATGATAAGACCGATCGGCGTAGATTTATTTGCAGGAGCAGGGGGATTGAGTTTGGGCTTCGAGCAAGCCGGATTTGACATACTTGCTGCTGTAGAAATCGATCCGGTTCACTGTGCGGTTCACGAGTATAATTTCCCCCACTGTGCCACAATTTGTCAGAGCGTGACGGAGATAACGGGGCAGGAAATTCGCTCGCGTTCTGAAATAGGCGATCGCGAGATCGATGTGGTATTTGGCGGACCGCCGTGTCAGGGTTTTTCGCTCATGGGAAAGCGATTGTTAGACGATCCCAGAAATGCGTTAGTGTCTCATTTTATCCGCATCGTCAGCGAACTTCAGCCGAAATACTTTGTCATGGAAAATGTCAAAGGCATGGCGATCGGGAATCATAAAAACTTTATTGCTGAGGCGATCGATAAGTTCGGCTATTACGGCTACAAAGTCCTGCAACCCTATCAAGTTCTCAACGCCGCAAACTACGGCGTTCCTCAAAATCGAGAACGACTATTTTTAATGGGCGCTCGCGAAGACTTACCCTTACCCGAATATCCCCAACCCTTTACCAAACCTGCAGGTTCTACCCAAAAAATTGCTCGGCAATTCGCACAACTTCCCGATAGTCCAACAGTCGGAGAAGCCCTACAAGATCTACCGGATGCCGATCGATATTCAGAATTGAAGAACCGAGATTGGGTTAAACCCGTAGAATTTCAAAATACTAGTGCTTATGTTCGCGCTTTACATACACTTGGCGATGGCAACTATTCCTATCCTCGAGATTACGATCGGCAAAGCCTGACTTCTAGCTTGCGAACAAAACATACCTTAGAATCAATTCAACGATTTGAGAAGACAAAATATGGAGAAACCGAACCCATTAGCCGATTTTTGAAACTCGATCCTGACGGCATTTGTAATACCCTGCGTGCCGGAACGCCGAGCAGTCGCGGTGCGTATACTTCCCCTCGTCCCATTCATCCGTACTATCCCCGGTGTATCACCGTCAGAGAAGCGGCGAGGTTGCATTCCTATCCCGACTGGTTCCGATTTCACGTCACGAAATGGCATGGATGTCGGCAAATTGGGAACTCCGTTCCGCCGTTATTAGGTCGGTCAGTTGCTGCCGAAATAATTAAAGTTTTGGGATTCAATTTAACCGTTCCCGACACATTACTGTCACTGGGAGAAACAGAATTACTCTCGCTAACGATGGCAGAAGCTGCTAAGAGATATGGGGTTCCTGCCCATACGATCGCCCAACGATCGCGCAAATCTAAACCTACCGTCGATCGGCTCGACTCAACCTAAATCTTCAAAAAGACAGGGAGGGCAGTTTTTACGGGCGATCGAACTGCCCTCCCCATCCAGATCTAATGGTTAACAGTTAACCGCTAAACCCCTTCGAGTTTGGCAATATCCAACAGCGTTTTCAACACCGAATCCGGGTTCAAACTGATGGAATCGATGCCTAGCTCGACCAGGAAGCGGGCGAATTCCGGATAGTCTGACGGTGCTTGACCGCAGATGCCAATCTTGCGATCGCATTTCTTAGCCGTTTCGATGACCATCCGCACCATTTGTTTGACGGCGGCGTTGCGTTCGTCGAAAATGTGCGCCACCAAAGCCGAATCGCGATCGAGACCTAATGTCAACTGCGTTAAATCGTTAGAACCGATGGAAAATCCGTCGAACACTTGGGCAAATTCCTCGGCAAGAATGACGTTACTGGGAATCTCGCACATGACGTATACTTGCAAGCCATTTTCTCCCCGTTTCAAGCCGTGTTTTTCCATTTCTGCCAACACCCGGCGTCCTTCATCCGGCGTCCGGCAGAAGGGAATCATGGGGATGACGTTGGTGAGTCCCATTTCGTCGCGTACCCGTTTCATCGCTTGGCATTCCAAAGCGTAGGCATCGCGATATTTCTCGTCGTAGTACCGAGACGCACCCCGCCAGCCGATCATCGGGTTTTCTTCGTCCGGCTCAAACTGCTTGCCGCCGAGTAAATTGGCGTACTCGTTACTCTTGAAATCGGACATCCGGACGATGACAGGTTTGGGATAAAATGCCGCCGCAATCGTGGCAACTCCCCGCGCCAGTTTATCGACAAAGAAGTCGGCTTTGTTAGTCGGATACAGCGCCGTGAGTTTGGCAATTTCTTGTTTGGTGAAGGGGTCTTCGAGTTTGTCGAAATACATCAGCGCCAAGGGGTGCGCTTTGATGTGGTTGGCGATGATAAACTCCAACCGAGCCAATCCCACGCCGTCGCAGGGAACGGATGCCAGACCGAAGGCTTCTTCCGGGTTGCCGACGTTCATCAGGATTTGGGTGCGAGTGCGCGGCAGGTTGTCCAGTTGGGTTTCTTGGACTTCAAAGGGGACTAATCCGCTGTAAACCCGTCCTTCTTCCCCTTCGGAACAAGAAATAGTGATGGCTTGTCCGGTATGCAGGACATCGGTGGCATCTCCGCAACCGACGATCGCCGGAATTCCCATTTCTCGGGCAATAATCGCCGCGTGACAATTGCAGACAACCACAGGGGTGTATTTGCGGGTGAAGACGATGTAGTTATGATGTTCGGCAACGGTAATGTTGAAAACATCGCTATAGTCTGCTTCTCCGGTGGCGACGACGCGCTGCATCCGCAAATCTCCATCGAGCAGTTCGTCGAATTTACCCGTTTCGCGCAGTTGTTTGTCGGAAATCAGCAAGTTTTTATCTTTCCTCAACTTGAATTGACCGACAACATCGTCATCAAAAAGTTGATTGGCAGCAAAGAAGCGGGTTTGAATTGTGCGATCGGTGACTTCTCCTTTGACTCGTTGGGTAAATTGGAAAATTTCGGGCAGTTTTTCGACAATTTGCACGTTGTAGATACTGCGATTTCGAGTAATTTGAGGGACGATGCCAATTTTCAAGCAGGCAATGACGATCGCTTGTAAGAGCAGTTCTTCAGAAACATAAATATTGATGCGATTGCGGAAGTAGTAGCCATCTCCGTCGATCGTCCCAGCGAGGAAGTGATAGCAAACTTCGGGGGTACTGTTGAGTAGGGTTTGGACGATGGTTTGTTCCCGATCGTGCAATTCGTAGGCGATCGCTTTAGAACTGAGCCGATAGGCAGTGGCTTGACCGATAACTTGTTGACCCCGAATATAGCCGGACGATTTTTGTTTGAGAGAGGGGGTAAACCCTTTCCCGTACAGGGTTTGCATATTGGCATTCATTGCGGCAATAAATGCCTGTTTTTCGGGAACATCTTTCTGGATGAATTGCACTTCCCCATGGGTGCGGCTGCGATAAATCGAACCGTCGGTGAGAATGCCACCTAAGAGATAGGCGAATTTGCGATCGTTGTCAGTGTCGATCGCGTTGAATTCAGGAATGCGTTGGGCGATCGTTACCATTTCCTGCCCATCGAGCATTTCCTGGATTTCGGTTTTGACGTATTTTCCCGATCGCAGGTTGACCATTTTGTGATCCGGCGTTAAATACAGCGTGTTGTCTGCCACTCGTCCGGTTTGAGACACGCTAACCCCGATGGTTTGCGATTGCCGTTTCATCGAATCTAGAATTGGCTGCCACTCAATTTTATGGGTTTGTAAATTGAGGGATAATGTGGATAATCCGGCAAAACCGCGATCGTGAATTTGCCGCAAGGTCATGAAACCACGATTGGTTAAAATTTGGGTATTGCCATCAAAGCAGGTGCGGCCCCCCTGGTTGGTGACGATCGCGCTGGCTTTCTTCATGATCGGTTCCCAGTCGGGGTCGGTTTTGTTGGTAACCAACACTTCCCCAGCTTTGAAGGTTTCGATTTGGTGAACGTCGAGAATCACCCGCGCCATGCCTTGACCGATGGCTTCCCCCACCGCGCGACCCCGAACTAAAACATCTCCGGTTCCATTAAGTTTGTAGTTTTTCAGGATGTTGCCGGATTTCTGAGATTGCACGGTTTCCGGACGCGCTTGGACGATAAATAGGTCTCCAGTGATGCCGTCTTTCGCCCATTCAATGTCCATGGGGGTGTAGGTTTCCCGTACTTGGCTGTAGTGATCTTCGATGATGCACGCCCATTTTGCCAAGGTGAGGATTTCTTCGTCGGTAATGGCGTATTTATTGCGATCGGGTTCGGGAACGGGAACGTTTTTCGTCAGTTTGCCGCCGCCGACTTCGTAAATCATTTTGATTTCTTTGCTGCCCAACCGCTTTTCCAGGATGGGACGAAATCCCTCTTTTAGTGTCGGTTTGAAGACGAAATATTCGTCGGGATTGACGGCTCCTTGCACCACATTTTCGCCCAAACCATAGGCAGCTGTCACCAATGCGGCATTTTTAAATCCGGTTTCCGTGTCGATGGAAAACATCACTCCGGAGGAGGCTAAGTCGGAACGAACCATTTTTTGGACGCCGACGGAGAGGGCAACTTCAAAGTGGTCGAAGCCTTTGATCGTGCGGTAGGAAATGGCGCGATCGGTAAACAGCGACGCGAAGCATTTGTGACAGGATTCCAGCACGCTTTTAACGCCGTGGACGTTGAGATAGGTTTCCTGCTGTCCGGCAAAACTGGCGTCGGGCAAGTCTTCGGCAGTAGCAGAAGATCGAACGGCAACATCGGTATCGTAGCTATAAGATTTGCAGGCTTCCCGGTCTTCTGGGGGCAATTGATCGCACAATTCGATACCGCCATCGTAGCGCTCGCACAGTTTGAAATAGGCAGTGGAAATTGCCACTTCTAATTCTTTAGGAAAAGGCGTATTGAGAATTAAAGCACGGGCTTGTTTGCCGCGTTCGCGCAAATTCTGCACGTTTTCTACGTCCAAATCCGCAAATAACTGGTGCAATTTGTCTTGCAGTCCGGCTTTTTCTACAAAGTAGCGGTAGGCGTAAGCCGTGGTGGCAAAACCCGTAGGAACGTTCACCCCTTGGGGGGAAAGTTGTCGGATCATTTCGCCCAACGAGGCATTTTTTCCACCGACCAAGGGAATATCGCTAATTCCCACCTCTTCAAACCAGAGAACGAAAGCGGTATCTTTGGAGCCTGTGGCGAGGCTTTCGGGAGCGCTGGTCATCATATTTTACAATCCTCTAGCTTTACGCTATATCTATAGCTTATCAAGAAGAGTTATTCGATTCCAATAAAGTTTAAATTACTTTACGATGTCCTTTGTTTCACTTTTTATGATATAATTAATCTGATTTTTTATATATTTTATATTGATTTAAAAATAGATAACAATTGAGATACAATTCTAAATTTGAAATATCCAGATTGTTTAAGTCTCTCGTCCCAAATTTCGCAAAACGGGTCTAGAGCCGAAATGACCGTAGCGATCCGTAGATTTTCGATTCATTTTTATGCCTAAACTTCCCATCATCGATCCCGATCGATCTTATACATTTTCGGACTACTTTAAACTCAATTTTGCTCCCCGAGATATTCTGGAATATTTTGGGGCGTCTCTTCAGAGAGAAGCTCTGAATTTTCCTCGATCTCAACAGACTCTCGATCGCCTGACGGATCTAAAACAACGAATCGAAGAAAGCTTACCTCGCCTCAGCCTGACCAGCGAAGCCGCACGCCGAGAATTTTTAATTGCTCCTGTCCTCACCGAGGTTTTACACTATACTCAAGCCAATATTAATGTCGAATATCCTGTTGTTGTCGATCGACAGCTTAAAGGTTCGTTCAATTACTTCTTGCAAACTCAAAACAACCTTCTGGTCATTGAAGCTAAAAATGAAGATTTAGAGCGCGGTTTTGTGCAACTGGCGATCGAACTCATTGCGTTAGATCGATGGATTGAATCCGAGCAACCGATTTTAACAGGTGCGGTTGCGACGGGAACGATTTGGCAATTTGGAACCTACGATCGCCAAAGTTTTCGAGTTACGCAAGATTTAAACTTATATCGCGTTCCGGCAGATGTGGAAGATTTACTTCGCATTCTGGTTCAATTATTGGAAGCTTGAAACAGGGCAGCATTAGGCGGCGACATCCGGACGTTAATTAACCACTAGCGACGATCGATTTCAACACCCAACCGATAACGATCCCCAGTCCTCCGAAGCGAACGGCTTGCCAAAAGGGTTCGCGAAAGGTTTCCCACGAAACTAAGCTACTTTCTAAGTTAACGTCCAATTCGGCTAATCGCTCGGCAATTTGCTTGAGTTCTGCTTGCAGTTGGGGATCGCGGCGGCGGTGTCGTTGGGTTTCTAGGTATTTTTGGCGCTGCCGCAGTTCGTCTCGAAGCTGGGTGTCTCGCTGGATTTGAGCGTAGCGAGATTCGATTTCTTGGAGGGCTTGCTTGAGTTCGGCAAGGGCTGCCTCGAATTCGGAGGTGGAATCGGGAGAAGAATCGGGAGGCAATGTCATCAGGCGCAGATGCAGTCTGTGGAGGTTGGGAAAAGTCGGGGTAAAATAAATCGATAACCGATCGCTCACGTCCTTCGACTTCACCCAAATTTTAACTTTAACTCAGCCCGAACTCAGATTTGCATCCGACAATTGCGATCGACTCAGTGCAAAATCAAACCGAGTATACAAGATTGCCATTCCCCATGATAGAATCCTCTCCCACGGCTTTGCGCCATCCCGATGCTTTAGGCGATCCCCGGTTCGCCAGCTTGCAAGATTTCAGTACCTTGGAATTGGCGCAAGCTCTCGCCGAACGCCTTGCCCTCAAAGAACGCGACTGGCACAAACTCAAGTCGAACCGTCCCGCACGATCGCGAGAACAAGCCGCTGCTGCTTTGGTTTTCTTGATCAAAGAAAAACCTGAAGAAGCGTTGCCGCGCTTGCAGCAAGCGGTGGGTTGGCTCGATCGATCTCTATCCGCTCCACCCTGTCCCCAGCACGGAAAGCAGGGTTAAGCGATCCAGCGATGGCTGGGTTTCACCTGTTTGCACAGTTGCAATTCTCGACGCTGGGAGTCCCATTGAACGCGATCGAAAATTTGGTGGAGGATAAACATCCCGCGACCGCATTCTGAGGTATCCTCGGGTAAGCCGCTATCGTCCTGACAGCAACAGGACGGATGGGTCGTTCCTTGGTCGGAAATCGACCACTCGTAAGTTTCGCGAGTGGTTGAGAAGCGAACGACGATCGTTTTGTTCGGATCGAGTTGGTTGCCATGCTTGACGGCATTCACCAGCGCTTCTTGGAGTCCCAAACGAATTTCGGGTTGCAAGGACGGCGGGACTCGAGCGAGGAGTAAATCTAAAATCGGACTGAGGTACAGCGTGGAAGCAAAGCTTACCGTACCGGGTTGGCGTCCTCTAGGACGCTTGGGTATTGTCATCACAGAGAAAATCACCGATCGTTCAGGTAAATAGACGAGGTTAGCCTACGGAGCAGCGACCCTGAAGATACGAGTCAAGCGCGATCGCCGAGCGGGAGTCAGCTTCTGAAATCGTCGTATCGATCCGATCTGTTCCATGGCGTTTCAGAACCGAACTCAAAATCCCGTCGATCGATCGTTCCAGGATGCCGACATCAAGAAAACACCGAATTCCCTACGTCGATCGAAACCCTGGAGCATAGTTTATAGTTAGTTTTGGAATTGACAACTTACACTCCTATTGTACCGAAAGATGCTCGAAAAGCCATAGCTTAGGAGTTGCAGGAGTTCAGAATAAGGAGCAGGGGGAGCTTTCTTGAGCAGGGGAGGCAGGGGGAGCAGGGGGAGAAGAAAGCAACTAGCGACTGGCAGTTACAAACCCCAAACCCCAAACTCCAAATGACTAATGACAAATAACCAACCCCAAACCCCAAACCCCAAACCCCAAACCCCAAATGACAAAATCGACGAATTACTGAGCGAATTTCAATATTTTGGGGTGAATTTGGGATTGGAGCGGATTTCGGTGCTCTTGGCGGATCTCGGCAATCCCCAGGCGGTGGTTCCGGTGCTGCACGTGGCGGGAACCAATGGCAAGGGATCGGTGTGCGCCTACCTTTCATCGATTCTGACGGCGGCGGGTTATCGCGTCGGACGCTATACGTCCCCCCATTTGGTCAGTTGGTGCGAGCGAATTTGCCTCAACGATCGCCCGATCGACCCGGAAAGCCTCTACAATGCACTACAACAGGTTAAATCCGCCATCCGTGCCGATGATCCCACACCGACACTATTTGAGGTGGTGACGGCGGCGGCTTGGCTGTATTTCCAGCAGCAAGAGGTGGATGTGGCGGTGATGGAAGTGGGGTTGGGGGGACGCTTGGATGCCACCAATGTTATCGATCGCCCCTTAGTGAGTATTATTACGTCGATCGGGTGGGATCACTGGCAAAATTTGGGCGATACCTTGGGGAAAATCGCCGGGGAAAAGGCGGGAATTCTCAAGGCGGGGTGTCCGGCTGTGGTGGGTCAACTGCCGCCAGAGGCGCAAGCAGTGGTGGCTGGACGCATTGCTGAGTTGGGGTGTCCGGCAGTTTGGGTCGAACCCGCCACCTACACCGTTCCCCATTCCCAAGCCTGCTATCGAGGTTTCGAGTATCCGTTACCGTTGTTGGGAGAGGCGCAGTTGATGAATTCGGCGATCGCCCTGGCTGCGGTACAATTGCTGCAACAGCAAGGTTGGCAGATTGACGACGCAGCAGTACGGCGGGGAATGGCAGCCGCGAAATGGCTGGGACGCTTGCAGTGGGTACGGTGGCGCGATCGCGATCTCCTCATCGATGGCGCGCACAATGCCGCTTCGGCTCGAGTTCTGCGCCAGTATGCCGACACCTTGCAAAAACCGATCGTCTGGGTGATGGGAATGCTCTCGACGAAAGACCATCGGGGAATTTTTGAAGCGGTGTTGAGATCGGGCGATACTCCACAGGAGTCGCTTCGCGATCGATTGTATTTGGTTCCGGTTCCAGATCGCAGTTCGGCGAATCCGGCGGAATTAGCCACTTTGGCAAAATCGATTTGTCCGGATTTGGCAGAATGTTATTGTTTTTCCCTGTTAGAAAAAGCCCTAGAAGTGGCGATGTCCGCATCAGACTTTCAGCCGATTTTATGCGGTTCTCTTTATTTAGTCGGGCATTTTTTGCGTCAAGAGGAATGGAAATAAATCTGTAGGGGCAAAGCATTTGCAAAACAATAAAGTTTATGCAAAGGCTTTGCCCAGTCGCCTTTATAACCCATTACCCATCTGAATTTTTTGATTCAATCGCGTCCCTTGACGGCACACTAAATCCTGACAGCAATACTGACACGCTTTGCCATCGATATCCGGTTCTACGGGGTAGTGCCCTTGTTTTAAATGCTGCCCAACTCGATCGGCAAATTCTTCTAATTCCGCTTCTTCAGCATCGGCTGGCATCACTTTTTGCTTGGAAATAGAGTAGTAATAGGCTTTGGCAACGGGTCGATCGGGAAACAGAGCGGCTGTAGCAACTTGGCGGTATAAAGGCAATTGTACGTCTAAATTCGCTTTGCCAGAAGCATCTTTCGCCGCTGTGGGTTTGCTGGATAAAGTCTTATATTCGATCGCGCATAACCCCTCTGGCGTCGAATCGATGCGATCGACGATTCCCTCCACATTTAAACCGTGCCACTGACCCCGAAATTTCAGTTCCACGCCCAAAACTTCAGCATCGCCAGAGAAGAAAGTTTCGTGGGCGATCGTCCGGCGCAATAACTCTAAATGCTCCCCTCGGCGGGCATCCCAAGCGGGAATTCCCAACAAGTTTTCCGATTTCTCCGCCTCGGCAAACGCCTCGTCGATCGCCGCTAACATTCCCTGTCGCACGTCCGGTTTTCCCTGCGCCTTTCGCACCACCAATTCTAACGTTTTGTGATACAACCGCCCCCGCAATTTACCGTTAAATTCCGTATCGGCTTCCGTCAATTCTGCCAATTTCAACAGATATCCAGCAAACCATTTAAACCCACATTGTCCCAACTGAGTTAACTGCGACGCGCTGAAAATGTGGTGTGTGGGATCGATGCCAACTGCCACCACGCCATCGTACTCGTCGTAAGGTGCGGCACTTTCCCGGCGTTGTTCCACTCTCCACGCGCGAACGACCCGCTCGAATACCCGGTCGTCTGCATCGGAAATTACCGGGCTTCCCAGGGCGCGAATCCCCGCCAGATTGGCTTTTCGGGCTTCCTCCCGGCTGGCAACGGCGATCGCCTCGGGAACGTGCGGTTTGAGGTTGAATTTCGCCAAATACGGACTGGGCAGCATTTCCTCTTTCCCCAACCGTTGCGGATAGGAAAAGGTCAAGCTTTCCGTTGCCACCCGTAACAGCAGCGCAAACAAGAGTGCTTCGCAGCGTACTGCTTGGGTGGCATCTTCCAAAGGCAATCCCTGGCGAAGTAACCGCTTGCGGGTATAAAAATCCAACACCGGATCGTCTTTCAATGGGGCGGGAAACAGCCCCTCTGCCATTCCCAGCACGAAGACATAGCGATATTTTGCCCCCCACAAGGCTTTGGGCGCGTGCAACTCCACGCCGCCGCGTCCCGGTTGAGCGGGAACTGACAGCAAGTTGAGGCTGTCGGTGACTTCTCGGGCAAATTCTTCTAGGGTCAGGCGTTCGCTCTTGGGTCGGGCGATCGCCTCTAAGCTATCCTCTAATTTAGAGTAAGCGATAATTTCCCGCGCCCATCTGCCGCACTGCTGCCGCACCTCAAACGCATCGAAAACGTCCCGTAATCGCTGCACCCAATTGGTGCGCGTCTCTCTCTGCTTCCACTTCAACACCGACAAATCCGCCTCCAGAACTTGCTGCCACAATTTGAGTCCTTCGGGATGGTGCTGGCGAACCTCTGCCCAAAAAGGTTGCAAGCGTCCCGATACTAGGGGATGACTCAGTAATTTTGCCGTCGCTTCAAAGGGAAAGTTAGTCCGAATGACTTCTAAGAGCGATCGCACCCACGCCCCTAAACGAGTAGTATTCAACGGCGTGGCATACAATGCCCGCATGGGTAACTCGTACTCCCAGGCGATATCCAGCACCATCGGTCCGTAAAAGGCATCGTCTCGCGCCACCACCACAATCTCGCTGGCTGGAACTCCTGCGGTGAGTAACGCTTTGATTTGGGAAAGCGTTCCCCGCACTTCCGCTTCTTGGTGGGGATAGAGGTGGAGTTGGGATTTTGGGGTGGGTGGATGTTTCCCCGTCTCCGTTTGCGCAAGCGTCCATCCCCATGCCTGCAAGGTGGCAATCGCCCCTTGGATCTCGGAAAACCCTTCTAAGTCCCGGTTGGGAAGGACGAGAATACTACCCTCTCCGGCAATAGCATCGATCAATGCGAGTTCGTCGGGTTGCGGGTGAAAGTAACCGTAGATGAGTAGGGGTTGTCGGGGAGGCGACAATCGACTCGCTTGCCACAAGACTTCCGATCGATCGATCGCCCCTAACTGTTTCAGTTTTTGTTGGTAAGCTCGAGTTAACTGCGCCAGTTGCGGCAGATTGCCCACCTTCGTCGCTGAGATCGCCTCTAAATCGAGTCCGGCACGCAAAATCGCTTTGACGGCGCGTTTCCAAGTGCGGGCAGTGCCGTCGGTATCGGTGAAATCCAGGGTGGAGCGAACGGCATCTCGCATCGCCCGGTGTGTGGTGAGAATCGGGGCGATCGCGATTCCGTGTTGACAGCAAATCTGCCCCGCCAGATCTTCTAAGCTGCGATGCGACACTTGCAGCGTTCTTGCCGCTTGAGTCGTCGGGGTTATACAGTGCAGCCTTGGAAAAAGCTCCACTCCATCGAGATTACCCCCTAACCACAGCCTGCGTTCCATGCCCGATGCTGGCTCCCCGAGCCAAATGGTGGAAATTTCAACCGTTTATTATTGAATCACAGGTTGACCGAAATTAAAAGTAGACCGCTCCCGTCCCCACTTTGGACTTCAGCGCCATCTGCGACCCGATCGAGCAAGAATTTCTACCTTCCAATCTTTCGATCTCGATCGCTTTTTAGCTTTAAAAAACTTTGAAATTTAAAATTTTCAACTTCATCAAAGATATTATAGACGAGCCAATCTTCCCGATCTAAAATCGGACGATAAAGGGATATTTATCCGGATATCTAGACTGCGAGATTTACGCCACATTCTCGCCAGAGATTAACATTTTTCAGCCAGATCGGCAATAGACATTCACATCAGTTCGTGCATCAGAGAGTTCGAGCTCTCCTACGGGAAAGGCTAGCTGAGCAAACCCTTCATACTCTTCACGGGATTGGCTTCCGTATAATCTTGCAAATCCAATTTACCTTTACGCGATCGAAAAATTGGCTTAGTGGTAAATACTGATCGATTGATATCCTGTCGCACAATCTAGCAGCCCATTCATTCAATTTTGTCCATCGAATTCTCATAAATTTTTAAAATAGGATGACACTTTA
Organism: Oscillatoriales cyanobacterium M59_W2019_021; assembly: GCA_015295945.1. Taxonomy (GTDB): domain Bacteria; phylum Cyanobacteriota; class Cyanobacteriia; order Cyanobacteriales; family Geitlerinemataceae; genus DVED01. The sequence continues at coordinate 13,587 of DVED01000149.1, forward strand.
CATCTTCTTGATATAAACTTTAAAAATAGGACTTTCAGCCAAATTGCTGATGCAGAAATTCTGCAAAAATTTAAATATATTGAGGTGCATGAGGTTTGAAACCTCATATTCAGTGTGATACGCCAATCCAGATAGCACAATCGTTGGCCGAAAGCAGTCCTCAATTTCGATTTGAAGCTTAAAGTATCCTAGGTCAGGAAAACTATGGTTTTTTCTCTATCCATCGTCAGTCTCGGTTCTGATTACGACTTAGCTAAGGCAACGGGTCAAAGCGATGTCTTTTCCTACGACGCACTCCCGCTAGAACAACTAGACGCTCTATCCGGTTCTTCAGGCATCGAAAAAATTTCCCTACTGGGGGGCAACGATGAAGTTACCGATAATGACGAAACCCGCTTCTATTTAGGAAATGCCGGAGACGATATTATTTTAGGCAATGGTGGATTTGATACCCTAAATGGGGGGGCAGGAAATGATACCCTTCAGGGCGGTGACGATGACGATGCACTGATTGGAGCTGCTGGAAACGATAGCCTTCTCGGTGAGTCAGGCAATGATAATTTAAATGGTCATTTAGATGACGACACACTTTTAGGTGGTTTAGGTAACGATATACTCAATGGCTTTAAAGGTAACGACTTTATTGCTGGAGAAGAAGGTGACGATCGCATTATCGGACACTTAGGAGACGATACTGCATCAGGTGGAGATGGAAGCGATACCCTCTACGGACAAGATGGAAACGACGATCTCTCGGGAGATGAAGACGACGATCGCGTTTACGGACGCGCTGGTAACGATACCCTCTCCGGTGGTTTAGGGCAAGATAGCCTCTGGGGTGGTAACGACGACGATCACCTCTTCGGGGATGAAGGAGACGATCGCCTCGACGGACAGCTTGGGAATGATACTGTATCTGGGGGTAGCGGTCAAGATACGCTCTTCGGGAAAGACGGAGACGATGCGCTTTCCGGAGATGACGGAGACGATCGCGTTTACGGACACGCTGGTAACGATACCCTCTCCGGTGGTGCTGGGGTAGATCTCCTCTGGGGTGGCGATGGCGAAGATGTCTTCCTGCTGGCAGTTGGCGAAGGACGAGACACCATCACCGACTTTCAAATTGGGTTGGATTCGCTGCAACTTCCCGAAGGCGTTCTCTTCTCCCAACTCAACTTCCAAGTCAGCGGTAACGATACTCTCGTCAAACTCTCCAAAACTGGAGAAGCGATCGCCCTACTGAAAAACATTCGCCCCTTCGACATCAACCGATCGGACTTCATCCAAATTACTCCCGATCCGGCAACCTTGGGAACCAACCTCACTGCGGTCAAAGATTGGTCAACACAACTTCCATTCCTCGATCATTTTAAATTGTCCCGTTCTTGGATTACTCAAGCCAATCGCGGCGACCCCGACTATAACGGACAATGGTCAACCAACGAATACGACCTCATCGAATTCGACGAACACGGTTGGGTCACATCCCTCCCCGCTCCCGAAGATCCTCCAGTTTTCACCAAAGTCAGTACCTTCGTCCTCACGGCAGATACGCCCAATAGTTTGCCTGCCGGAAAATACGTAGTGCTGTACGACGGAGAAGGAACCCTAGAATACAGCATGGACGGTACAAAAATTGCCGCCGAATCGGCACCGGGTCGAGATGTCGTTGATTTCAACCCCACCGGAAAAGGCATTCTCATCACCTTGTCGGCAACCGATCCCAACGATACCGGGAACTACCTTCGCAATATCCGCGTGATTCGTGCCGACCAAGAAGATCTCTACAATAGTGGCGAAATTTTCAATCCCCTGTTTTTACAAAAAACCGATGATTTCTCTACCGTGCGGTTTATGGATTGGATGGAAACCAATAATTCCACTCAACAAGAATGGAGCGATCGCCCCGAAGTGGAAGATGCTTCTTATGCCGAACACGGTGTCCCCCTAGAGGTGATGATCGACTTGGCGAACGAATTGGATGCGGATGCTTGGTTTAATATGCCCCACCAGGCAACCGACGAATACATCGCCAACTTTGCCCAAATTGTCAAAGAGCAACTCGAACCGGAATTGAAAACCTACGTCGAGTTCTCCAATGAAATGTGGAACTGGAGTTTCGATCAAACGCGGTACGCCCAACAAAAAGCTCGAGAACGTTGGGGGATTGGCGGTAACGGTTATATGCAATGGTACGGGATGCGCAGTGCCCAAACCAGCGATATTTGGGAAGGGGTCTTCGGGGATGACAAACATCGCGTGATTTCGGTCATCTCCACCCAAACCGCGTGGAAAGGCTTGGAACGAGCGGTTCTAGACGCCCCTGCCTGGGCAGCGGAAGGGAATGAAGCCCCCTACAAACACGGCATCGATGCCTACGCCATTACCGGATACTTCGGTCGCGAGTTGGGACTGGCGGAAAATACTGCCACGGTTGAATCTTGGTTGAGCGAACCGGATGGTGGTTTTAGCAAAGCCTTCGAGCAGTTGCGTTACGGCAATCTCCTGGCAAATTCTAAGAGTTTGGAGGAAGTTCAAGATCTCTTCGAGTATCACGCCAATGTGGCGCAAGAGCGAGGTTTGCAATTGATTGCCTATGAAGGCGGTCAACACATTGTTGGTGTTGGCAGCATCGTCAACAATGCCGCACTTACGGAATTCTTTATCGAGTTGAATCGGCGTCCGGAAATGTACGATCTCTACACCGAACTCCTCAGTGATTGGGAAGAAGCTGGTGGAACGATGTTCGCCCACTTCTCCGATATTGGGGAACCTCGGAAGTGGGGAAGTTGGGGCGCTCTAGAGTACCTCAGTCAAGACGGATCGCCCAAGTACGATGCGTTGACGGATTTTATCGCTACCCATCCCGATCCGAATAAGTAACGAATGGGTAATGGGTAGTTGGTAATTGGGAACGGTGCGTTTTTTTCGGGGACACACCCTACAACCAAAAACTGATTACTTATTATTTATTACTTGTTACTTCCAACCCCAAACCCCAAATCCTAAATCCCATGAAAAACCCCCATTGTCATTGAGTTCGATGGGGGTTGCTCAAGGCTTATGTCGATGTGGGTTATAGCGTACGACGATCGCGCGAGTGTCCGATTCACCCAATTGTAGGATTTCAACATCGACCGTTCGGGCGATCGATCGGCATTAGCGTTCGTCTTGGAAACTCTCAAACGGAGACTCTTCTGGGGAAGCGAGAGATGGCGATCCGGCGATCGCCTGTTCGACGACGGCAGCACCTACAGCATCTCCCCAAACATTGATGGTGGTTCGGCAGCGATCGAGAAACCAATCGACGATTAACAGGATAGAAATCCCTTCGATCGGAAGTTCGGCAGCCCGCAGGACGATCACCATCGTCACCAATCCCGCCTCGGGAATCCCAGCAGCCCCGATCGCCGCTAACGTAGAGGTGAGGAAAATCACCACCATGTGGGCGAAATCGAGTTGAATGCCGTAAATTTGGGCGATAAACACCGCCGCGACGGCTTCGTACAGTGCCGTGCCGTCCATATTCACCGTCGCCCCCAAAGGCAGCACGAAGCTTGCCGTCCGTTCGGAAATGCAGTTTTTCTCGGTGACGCATTCCATGGAAACGGGGATGGTTGCCGAACTCGAGGCGGTGGAAAATGCCGTCGTCAGGGCAGTTGCCATATTGGTGACGTAGGTGGTCACGGGTTGCTGCCCGAAGAAATGGAGAATGGCGGGTAAAACAATGCCGCCGTGAATCAGCAATCCTAAAAGCACCGTCATCATGTACTTGCTGACCCGCAACAACTCCGGCACGAAACCGCTAAACCCTCCGGCATTGCCCAACCGTCCGGCAATCAACGCCCCGATACCGATGGGGGCAGCCCACATCAGCAGGTGTACCATCGCCATGATGGCATCGTTGAGGCTGGAAAAGGAGCGAATTAACGATCGACCGGGTTCGCCCAGAGTGGTCAAAATACCGCCGAACACCAGCGAGACGACGATTAACGGCAGCACGTCGTTATTCACCATCGCTGCGAACAGGTTTTGCGGGACTAAACCCACGACCACATCTTTAAGCACTTCGGCGATCGATCGATCTTTGCCTTGCACTTTTGCCGCCACCCCCAAATCGATCTGAATGCCTTTGCCTCCCGCAGGGGGTTCTACGGGTTCGCCCTTTTCGTTCGTCCATTCGGAGACGGTCAGGCTGTTGGCAGTTTGTTTGGCATCCGGATCGATCTCGCCGCGTACCCCTGGCGGGTCGAGGAGAATGACGGCATAGCGGTCGTCGTAGGTTCGGCTGACTTGTCCCGAATTGAGAACGAGAGTTTTATCTTGAATTTGGTAGGTAACGTTGACCAGTTGTTCCCCACCCCGCAAGGCAATGTGTTCGGCTTCGGTTTGGGCGTATCCCGGTTGAATGATGTTGACCAAAATCAAACCGATAACCACGGCGATCGCTGTGGTGGAAATATAGTAAATGAGGGTTTTGCTGCCCATTTCCCCCATTTGGCGGATGTCGCCGAGGCTGCCGATTCCCACTATCATCGAGGCAATGACTAAGGGAACCACCAGCATCATCAGCGATCGAATGAAGAGTTCCCCGATAAATGCGATTCCTTGACCGACGGGTGGAAAAAATCCCCCAACAACGATGCCGATGACAATTCCCAGCAGGATTTGGATCAGGAGTTTATTCGATCGATCGTTCATCATCATATTCGTTTAGTTCGTCGTCTTTGTTAAAGTTGACATTTTGGGTTCGGTTCGACAATTCATATTTTTCATCCATCGGCGATCGCGCTGGGGAGCGCTATTACTGCTTCCAAACCACCAAAATCACCCCGAAAACGATCGCCCCCAAACCCACCAAACGCATCGGCGGAATCGTTTCTTTAAACCAGAAAACACCGATAATCACTGAAATGACGTAAGCCAGGGCAACTGCAGGACCGGCAACGCTGAGATTGACGCGGGTCAGTAAGAGAATATAGGCAAGCGCCCCCAACCCGTAGCAACACAATCCCAGCACCAATTGGGGCGTGGTTGCTACGCCCCAAATATAGCCAACGAGATCACGATCGTCGACCGATCCCAGCTTCAGTGCGCCGGATTTTAGCAGGTATTGACCTACTGCATTCGTTAAAATTGAAATTAGAAATAGTCCGAATTCTTGTGGGGTCACGCCAACACCCTTACCTTAACGGATAAATCGTCATTCTATAGTTTAGTAGCACAAAATCTTTATGACTGGTACGGTTCGATCTCCTTACACTGCCGAACAAACTGCTGCATGGTTGCGGGGTCTACTCGCCATCGCCTGGGCGGATGGAGATTTTGATGAAAAAGAACAACAAGCGATCGCCGCACTCACTTACGAAGATGAGAGTTTTCAAAAAGATTGGGCAACCCTGGAACCGATCTCACCCGCAGAATTGGCAACAGCTTTAGGCGACGATCCCGTCATTGCCGATAATTTTCTGCGTACGGCGGTGATGGTGGCGCTGGCAGATGGGGTTTATACCTCGGTTGAGGACGAAGCCCTACACCAGTTTTGCACCGCCTTGGATCGCCAAATCGAGGGCTTAGAAGCCTTGCGGCAAACCCTGGAAGATGTCGCTTGCGTCGAGGATAAAACTAAGGCTGAAGTTGAAGGAGTCAGCACCTTCAAACCCGACAGTCAAAAAGATGTCCTCGCCCCCATGCGGGCATGGTTGGACAATTTGGAAATGCACGATCCGAAAGTGGCTCGTTTTTTGTGTAAAATGATTCCTCCCCAATGTCCGTTCGAGCGGGATATCAAATTATTCGGTCGCAAGATCGTTCACATTCCACCCATGTGCAAGCTCAATCCTTTGTACGAGCAGTTAGTGGGATTGCGCTTCCGGGCACTATCTTACTTAGCTGACGATTGCGGGGAAGATGTGACACCTTATATTTAGAATTGGGAGTTGGGGGTTTGGGGTTTGTTATTCCTCGTTAGTCATGGGTTATGAGTAACAATCTGTTTCCCCTTTCCCTACCTCCTCAAAACCAACCCTTCCCGAACGGCTGGAACGATCAAGTTTCAAAAATTAACGAAAAAAATATAGAAATCACAAATAAAGTAACGAGATTCTAAGAATAGCTGACAATCCACAACCAATAACACATAAAATTATGATTTTTATCGACCCTAAAACTGATTTTGCTTTCAAACGAATATTTGGCTCGACAGATAGCAAAGATATTTTAATTAGCTTTCTAAATGCTTTAGTATACGACGATCGCCCAGTTATTGTCGATCTGGAAATTATCGATCCCTATTCCTCATCTCAATTACCCGGATTGAAAGATAGCTATCTCGATGTCAAAGCCGTAACATCTGATAAAACGATCGTGATTATCGAGATGCAGGTGTTGAACGTGGCAGCTTTCGATCGGCGCATTCTTTACAATGCGGCTAAAACTTACGCCACTCAACTTAAATCCGGGGAAGGTTATTTAAAGCTCAATCCTGTAATTGCACTAACCTTGACCGATTTTGTCATGTTTAACCACGACTCAGAAGTGATTTCCCATTTTGTCTTCAAAGAGCGAACTCGCTTGTTTGATTATCCCAACAATTATATCGAAATGGTGTTTGTCGAGTTGCCAAAATTTCAGAAATCATTAGAAGAATTGGAAACCATTCAGGACAAATGGATTTATTTTATGAAAAGTGCGAACTCTCTGGAGGTCATTCCTAATACAATGGAAGATATTCCCGAAATTGAGAAAGCGTTAGAGATCGCCAATCCAGCTAATTTAAGTCCAAAAGAACTTGACGAGTTGGAAAAGCGCGTTTTCTTCATTGAAGACCAAAAAGGAGCGATCGTTAAAGGAATTGAAGAAGGAAGGAAACAAGGAATCGAACTCGGACGATCCGAAGGGCGAGCCGAAGGAAAACAAGAACTAATTTTGCGTTTAGTGAGCCGTTGTTTTGGTACTCTCGACCCAAGTGTTGCCGATCGCCTTCAAAATTTATCGGACGATCGCCTCGATCTCTTAGGAGATGCTATCTTTGAGTTTGGTGATGTTGCAGACTTAGAACGATGGTTAGAGGAAATGGCAGGATAATTTGTTTTCTTGATCGCCTAATTAATGCTAAAAACTAGTCAAGTCAAGCAAATTAAAAACGAAGCGATCGTTCTCTAATTCGGAAAACTTAAAGGTTAGAAACTATGCAATTTATCGATCGGGTAGAAGTTGAAGTCGAAGCTGGGAAAGGTGGGGATGGAATGGTGGCTTTTCGGCGCGAGAAATATGTTCCGGCAGGAGGTCCTTCGGGCGGCAATGGCGGTCGCGGCGGCTCGGTGATTTTGGTGGCAACGGAACAGCTACAAACCCTATTAGATTTCAAGTATGCTCACCGCTTTAAAGCGGAAGATGGCAAGCGCGGCGGACCGAATAATTGTACGGGAGCTTCGGGGAGCGATCGCATCTTAAAAGTGCCGTGCGGAACGATGGTTTACGATGCAGAAACTGAAGAAATTGTAGGCGATTTAATCGAGCCAAATCAGACTTTATGCGTTGCGGCAGGCGGGAAAGGAGGATTGGGAAACCAGCATTTTTTGAGCAATCGCAATCGCGCGCCGGAAAAGGCATTGCCGGGACTTCCGGGTGAAATTCGCCAGCTTCGATTGGAATTGAAGTTGTTAGCCGAAGTGGGAATTATCGGCTTACCCAATGCGGGAAAATCAACACTCATTTCGGTTCTGTCAGCAGCTCGACCGAAAATTGCTGATTATCCATTTACCACCCTAATTCCGAATCTCGGTGTGGTGCGTAAACCCACCGGAGATGGAACGGTTTTTGCTGACATTCCGGGATTAATTGAAGGGGCGCATTTAGGGGCGGGTTTGGGTCACGATTTCTTGCGCCATATCGAACGCACGAGGGTATTACTCCATTTAGTCGATGTAACTGCCGAAGATCCGATCGCCGATTATCAAGTCATTCAAGAAGAATTGGCAGCTTACGGACACGGATTGAGCCATCGCCCGCAAATTGTGGCAATGAATAAAATCGACGCCACCGATCGCAATTCCGAAGAATTAGAAGCGATTGCAACCGAACTCGAACGGCTTTCATCTGCCCCTGTTTTCCAGATTTCAGCAGTGGCGAAAATGGGAGTCGAACCGATGTTACAAGCCGTTTGGATGGAACTCGATCGACTGTCGGAATCCGCTCGATCGGCAACCAGCGAATTTGCAATTAAGGCTGAATAATCGATCGGTAACTCGATAAAATGGGAGAGCGAATCATGGTAGAAACCGCACTCGAAATTTTGCCCTTAGAAAATGGCGACAGACTCACGCGATCGGAATTTGAACGGCGTTACGAAGCAATGCCTCATGTCAAAAAAGCCGAATTAATCGAAGGAATTGTATATATGGGATCGCCTGTCCGCATCATTCACGGTCAACCTCACGCACTCGTTATGACTTGGTTAGGAACCTATTGGACAGCGACACCGGGATTGGGACTGGGGGACAACACCACCGTTCGCCTCGATGCTGACAACGAACCACAACCGGATGCACTATTACGCATCGAAGTGGGGGGACAATCGGTCATTAGTGCGGATGGATATGTTGAAGGTGCACCGGAATTGATTGTGGAAGTGGCAGCGAGTAGTGCTGCTTACGATTTACACGATAAGAAGCGGGTGTATCGGCGAAATGGGGTGCGGGAGTACGTGGTTTGGCGAGTTCGCGATCGCCAAATTGATTGGTTTTCGCTGCAAGAAGGCAACTACGAACTCCTTTCTAGCGATGGGGATGGCATTATTCGATCGGCTATTTTTCCGGGATTGTGGTTAGCCGTTGCGGATTTGTTGGAGGGGAATATGATGCGAGTTTTGGCAGTGTTGCAACAGGGGATTGCATCCTCGGAACATCAGGAATTCGTGCGAGAATTGGGCGATACTCCTAAAGGGAGCCGCTGACGCGATCGGGGTTAATCAACTGTTTACCAAGGGCTGCCAACAAGGGTAAAAGCTGCCCAATAATATGGATGATTGAGAAGTCGATTTTGATTATCGGAATTTTCAGCTAGTTCTCTAGGTAAAGCTATCCTTTTAGGTTCAGTTTCAGATTCTGTGCGGATAACAAACTCACCATTTTCAATAGTAATCTGGTTTCTCAACATGGCGATTTGCACATCTTGAAGAGCTTTTGCTTTAAAAGCCTGCTTAGCTTTTTCAGAACCTGGTACGCGATATTCTTCTAGTTGACTACTTAGAGATCGATTAAACTCCTGCATTAGAGCTATCGTGGACAGATACTCAACATCCCACTGACTAGCTAAAACAGTATTGACACTCATCAGATCGGCTAACTTTGCAAATTGAACTTCAGCTATTGCTGAATTACCGACAGGTTCAGCATCAGCATCGTTAATGGGCAACTCTGGAGCTTCCTGCGCTAAAATTTCCCAGTATTCCAGTTCTTTCTGCCTAATTTGACGCTTTTTTTCATCTATTTGCAATTGAATCCGTTCTCGCTCGGCATCTTCCACAGTAATTTGAGCATCTTCTTTACTGTGTTTTAGCCGATAAAGCTTTGTAATTTGTTGATCTAATGCAACAAGACGATCTCGAGTCCAAGAACTTATAGGCATGGGTAATTATCCGCTGACGGTGACAGAAAATAACTTTTCATGACTTAAGTATTCTAAATAACTTTTTAACTATCGACTTTCATTGTATACATAAATTCTTCAAAATGGAAGTCATCATTATTGTTTATGTATTGGCAATCCGTATTTACTCGGAAAAAAACTTAGGTTCATTATTTTTACTTACGTATAATGCAAAATACTTACAATATGAAAATGATTCTTTACGTAAATTCACGTAAAAACTAGTGGGACTTTAACAAAAATTGGGGTGATTTTCGCCTCAAACCCAGATGGAACAAGGCTTCGAGGTCACATGGGCATAAATCCAGCAACCATGAGGGCTTTGGTCAGCTTGGAGGTCTTGACCGAAATTCCCTGCCCCGCAAGGCTTTCAGACTCAAAAGGAAGGAAAAGTTGTCAAAGTTCCACTAGCAACAAAATCGTTTTGCTCGTTATCGAGTGACTTAGATCGCTAAACACTTATCACCGTCAAGTATTGTACGGATTTGTTAAATCTAAATCCCGATCGCCGCTGCATTAAGTCCCGTACAAACCAACTGATAAAATGTTTGGATCGGTGAAATTTCCAGACGATCGCGAGTAGTCACTAACACCACTTGGCGTTGCAGTGCGGGAACGATTTCCGAGTCGGGAGAGATGGGGCGAATGGTTAAAGTTGGGTCATTTCTGGCTTCGAGTAAGGCAGAATGCGGCAAAATCGTAATTAAATTTCCTTGGCGAACGACGCCGCGAAACGCATCTAAAGTATTTAATTCTAAAACAGCATTTAAAGTTTTCCCTTGTTTGGCAAACACGTCTTGTACTAAACGTTGCATCCCGTAACCATCTTTAAAAACAACGTGATTATAGCGGGTTAATTCTTGAGTCGGCACGAAATCGTACTGACTTAAAGGATGATCCGACGCCATCAAAACTTCGATCGCTTCCTCATATAACACTTCGATCGCCATATCCGAAGTAGTATCGAGCAGAGGATTGTGCATGACGATGGCGATATCGACTAAGCCATCTCGTAATACTTTCAACGCGCGATCGCTGCCTAAAGAGGTGACTCGCAACTGTACGTCCGGGTAAATTTGAGAAAATTTTTGCAAAATGGGGGGTAAATAGTGGGCGCAGACGGAATGAATCGCCGCCACGCACAATTCCGACTGTTTTCCTTGAACTAACTCCGAAATTTCCCGAACGGCAGTCTCCCACTCCCGACAGATACGACTGGCGTGAGGCAGCAGGCGATTGCCCCCTAATGTCAATTTGGCGCGTGCAGTTCGATGAAACAATCGCAAGCCAACTGCCGCCTCCAACCCTTGAATTTGGCGGCTGATGGTCGATTGGGTGACGCGACACAACCGCGCGGCTTTTTGGAAGCTGCCGGTTTCAGCGACGGCAAGAAAGGCTTGTAATTGCTCTAAGCGCACCTGAAGGTCGTCTGCATTACACTCGAGAATACGCTGACTGTAGCGAGTTTGGGTCGCGCATTCGGTAGATTTCGATACAATTTATCAGATTGGCTATCGGTGATTGAAAATTGAGTATTTGTACCAGCCTTCGGCTTTCCATTTCCAACTCCTCAAATCACTACTTCTGGCAACTTCTCAGCTCGCAACAATCTTTTAGTAAATTTTGTAAGGTTTTCAGTTGAAACGATCTCGCGAGGTCATGCAAACGATCGCAAAAAGGACGATATTTTTCATCTCGATGGGTCAAGTCAGTTAGCAAATTCTGCATTCGTTGGATACTCCCTTTCAGAGATAGCATATATAAGGCTTCGATCTCCTCTACTGGTGGTAAAACCCAATCGGAAGTGAGGGCAGTAATCTCGTTAGCCGCACCGTTATAACTAGCGATCGACGGCTTGCTGTGCCGATAGATCCACGTTAAATCGAGTAATTCTTGCAAGCGATCGAGCAGGAGATCGAACTCGATCGGTTTGGGTAAAAAGGCATTAGCACCTGCTGCTAAACTGTGGGTTCGATCGTATTCTGACACGCTAGCAGAGGAAATAATGACTGGAATTTCTGATAAATCGGGAGTATTTTTTAAATAACTCAGCATTTCCAAGCCATCCATTTTCGGCATTCTTAAGTCAGAAATAATCAAATCCGGTCGAGCGAGTTTAATGCGATCGAGAGCTTCTCGACCATTTTTAGCTTCCAGGGTTCTAAACCCTAAAGGATTTAATAAATCGACAATTGCAGAACGGTTTTCGCGGCGATCGTCTACAATAAAAATTAAGGGATGTTTGTTATCAATACCAACAATGGTTTGCAGTAAATTCGATGGATCTTCAGAAATAGATTCTGTGGCAATGGGTAACTCGAGATCGAACCAAAATTTACTCCCTACTCCCAACTTACTTTGAACGTACAATTGACTGCCCATTAAGGCAATAATTTTCTGAGAAATAGCTAGTCCCAAACCCGTTCCTTCGATATGCTTTGCTCGATCTCCAACTTGCTCGAAGGGCAAAAATATTTTATCTAAAACTTCAGGTGCGATACCAATTCCAGTATCTTGAACTTCAAAACGAATTTTAGATATCCTGTCATTGTTGCGACGATCGAGTGCTGTGTCAACAACTTTTACGTTAAAAATAATTTTCCCTGTTTCTGTAAACTTAATTGCATTTCCTAAAAGATTGACCAGAACTTGGCGCAATCGCTTTTCGTCGGCGATCGTCATGGATGGAAGCTGCGGATCGAAAACGCAAATCAAAGTTATTTTTTTTAACTCAGCGCGAATTCTGCACATTTCAATAACGCCTTCCAAACATCGACGAAAATGAAAGGGTTTGGCATCCATTTCCATTTTACGAGCTTCGATTTTAGATAAATCTAAAATTTCATTAATTAAGGTCAGAAGGTGAGATCCGCATTGATAAATAATATCTAAATAATCTCGTTCGGTAGCGGACAAGTTTGACGATCGCTGAAGAATTTGAGTGTAGCCTAAAATGCCATTTAAAGGCGTTCTTAACTCGTGGCTCATATTAGCTAAAAACTCGCTTTTGGCTTGATTTGCTTCTTCTGCAAGTTGTTTGGCTTGGGTGAGCTTTGCTTCGGATTTTCGCAATGCAAATTCAACTTGAACGCGCTCTTCAATTTCTTGATTGAGTTCTTCATTTAAATTGCGAAGCTGGCGGCTTTGAATTTTTAACTCGTGAAAGTGATACGCAATTTTTGACGCCATTTGGTTGAAGGCGATCGCCAATTGACCCACTTCATCTGAGGCAAAAACGGCAGATCGAGTTTGTAGATTACCATCTGCAAATTTTCGAGCCGCTTGCGTTAAACTGAGAATAGGTCGAGCGATCGAAAATCCCAACAAAATTACTAACAGAATATCGGCTACTATCGCTAAAGATGAGACTAACCCTTGCATCACCAAGCTTTCTTTCAGCAATGTATTGAGAGCCGTTTCTGGCGTACCTCGCAATAAAACTCCGATCGGTTCTCCTCGAAAGTTGTAGATCGCCTTCGCCGCCACTGTATACTTAGTCCCTTGAAGAGTCAATCTTCGCGTGACGGGGCTAGGTTCGTCAATTGCGGCTTTGAGAATTGATTCGTCTGATAATTCTTGGTTGATTTCCACAGATTCATCTCGATCTTGATAGGGAGATGAATCCCCAGACTTCGAGTGTTTATAAATTGAGGTGACTAAACTAAAACTTTGGCTGAGAGCATGATAGGAATATATGGCACTGTATCCACCTCCTAAAGAATCTACCGTCGGCTCCACTAGCGCAACTTTCCCATTTGCAATATCTCCCGAAACTAAAACTCCGATTGCTTCTTTGGTTGCGGGATCTTTGACGGGTGTCAACGTATAGCGAACGATCGCATCGCTGTCGATAATACGAACGGGAAATCTTTGAGATTCCGCTAATATTTCTTTTTTGGATACTAACTCAGAAGTTTTGATTTGCTGGCGAGTTTTCAGAGCCTCAACCACCAAATTTTTGGGATTAAATATTTCGCCTTCGCGATCGGAATTCGCACTTGCAATAATTTTTAAATCTCTACCGACCAAAGTAGCATATTCAATCTTACGGGCTCGAGTTTCATTTTTTAAGATTTGCTCGACTTCTTGTTTTAACGCGCGATACTCCGAAGGAACCCCTACGTCCACAGCATGGGCTACGCCCCAAAGATCGAGAGGCTGCTTTAAATCGTGCTGTTTTGCCGCTTGGATAATCGCTCGATTGTCCGATTGTCCGCGAAAGCCAAAGCCCATTTGATCGATTTTGATGTTGTAGGACATCTGGGTAACGGCTAATTCAGATTTCGCTTGATTTACTAATTGGTTGCGCCCCCCCGTCACGATTAAATAAGACCCAAACCCGATCAATCCCACGATCGAAATGACTTCCGAAGCAAACAAACCCACAACCTGCTTGCGGCGAACGGAAAGGTTGTAAAACCATTGCAGAGAGAATAACTTAGATTTTCGATAGGGAAACACGGTACACTCTGAAAGAAAGGTTAAATTCAGATGAATGCGTTAAGAACTGTCGGATCTCAGGTTATCGGATCGGCGCTGGAGTTACTCTCGATCTCGAAAGGAAGAGGCTTGTACCCTGGTTTTTTGGTCAGAACATTTAGGACTATAGCCAACGTTGCATTCTAACTTTCGTTAAGCGTATCAAATTGTATCGAATTGAAGCGTAACTTCGGATACCACTGGCACTGCCAAATGCGAAAAGAAAATTCAAAAATCGATCGAGCATGAATACCTATCCCGATCGACTCATCCCTCATGCGATAATTATCAAATTTATGTTATGTCAAGAACAACCTTTCCCGGTTGCTTAACTTCTCATGATAGGCGGGGCGAGGTTTAGTAGACTAGAGGAGTAGGTTCGCAGCTCATCGCCGCCTACGCAACCCATAAACCTTGATTTTTAAATCCGGCGCGGAGGGGCATCCCGTGTCGTCAATAAAGCTTACCGAGTATCCTAAGCAATAGCTGGAGTTGGTAAGAAGCCCGCGCTGTACCGCTCTTGTCAGTGTCGGGAGTATGTCACATTTACGATATAATAGTCTGCCCTGCGCTCCACGAACTAATATGCTCAACCCGAATCTGGACGACATCCAGCTTACGAAAGAAGAATACTCTCGCTACTCCCGCCACCTGATTTTGCCAGAAGTGGGACTAGACGGACAGAAGCGCCTCAAAGCAGCCAAAGTGCTGTGTATTGGGACGGGAGGACTGGGTTCGCCTTTGCTGCTGTACCTGGCAGCAGCCGGAATCGGCACCCTCGGCATCGTCGATTTCGACGTGGTAGACAGTTCCAACTTGCAACGTCAGGTGATTCACGGCACCTCTTGGGTGGACAAACCCAAAATCGAATCGGCGAAAAACCGCATTTTGGAAATCAATCCCGCCTGCCAGGTGAATCTGTACGAAACCCGGTTCATGTCCGACAACGCACTGGATATTGTCGAACCCTACGATATCGTGATCGATGGCACGGATAATTTCCCGACGCGGTATTTGGTGAACGATGCCTGCGTGTTGCTGAACAAACCCAACGTTTATGGTTCCATTTTCCGGTTTGAAGGTCAGGCAACGGTCTTTAACTACGAAGGCGGTCCCAACTACCGCGACCTGTATCCCGAACCCCCGCCGCCGGGAATGGTTCCCTCTTGCGCGGAAGGCGGCGTTCTCGGCGTTCTGTGCGGCATTATCGGCACGATTCAAGCCACCGAAGCCGTCAAAATTATTTTGGGACAAGGCAACACCCTCAGCGGTCGCCTGCTCCTGTACAATGCCTTAGACATGAAGTTCCGGGAACTGAAATTGCGACCTAATCCCGAACGTCCGGTGATTGAAAAACTCATCGACTACGAACAGTTCTGCGGCATTCCGCAAGCCAAAGCCGAAGAGGAGAAACGGAAGATGGAAATTCCCGAAATGACGGTTGCCGAACTCAAGCAATTGATGGATAGCGGCAAACAGGATTTCGTGTTATTAGATGTCCGCAATCCCAACGAGTACGAGATTGCCAAAATCAACGGTTCGGTGTTGGTTCCCTTGTCGGATATCGAACGCGGCGAAGGGGTCGAAAAGGTGAAGGAATTACTCAATGGTCATCGCCTGGTGGTTCATTGTAAGTCGGGAATGCGATCGGCGAAAGCCCTGTCGATTCTCAAAGAAGCTGGCATTGAAGGCACGAACGTGAAAGGCGGGATTCTGGCGTGGAGTCAAGAAATCGATTCGTCCATTCCCACGTATTAACGTAAGTTGCTAGTGGGTACGATGAAGGTTTCGATCCCCCCTATCTTCCCTGTTTAAGGGGAAAAATAGATTTAAAGTCCCCCTTTTTTAGGGGGATTTAGGGGGATCGAAGAGTCAATTTAAACGTTGCAGCTTAACGGGCGACTGGACAGCAAACTGGCTAAGACTTTCAACGTCCGGGGATCTTTCACCATCCACGCATGAAGGGGTACGGGAATTTGAATCTGCCTGCCGATGCCAATTTCCGAACTGCGGGCGGGCAGAATCATCAGATCGTAAGGCGTCCAGATTGAGGTAAAGTCGAGTTTCCCGAGGAGGCTAGCTGCATCCCGGTTCAGATCTTGCAAAAATTCGCTGTTGGGGCGCATCTGCATACAACCCGGTTGACGGGTGGCATACGCCGTCCAAGTTCCGCGATGGGGTGAGGAGATGGTGACAAACTTCCGCACGCGATCGCACCCTCCCAAGCGTTGGACGTAGTAGCGACTGACAATCCCCCCCATGCTGAAACCCACCAGGTCGAAAGACGCGGAGGGGTCTAGGGTTTCCTCGATCTGGGTTGCCAATTGGTTGGCTAATTTTTCGAGGGGCAGTTTGCCGTTATTGGGGATCAGATCGAAGCGGTAAACCGACCAACCCAGATTTTCCAGGTATGCGGACAGGGTATCGAAAATCACGTTGCGGTCCCAAAGACCGTGGACGAGGATAACAGGGGGACGGCTAAGGGGATCGTTCATGACAAAGAGAGCGGGCAATTTCTTTAGCGCTAGCTTATCGCGTCGAGACTCAATCTCGATCGCCCGACAGGACAGATTGGCAACTGGCAAGACGAATTGGTAATGAGTCCGAATTCTGAATTTGATGTAAATCAATGTAAAAGAATGTCGCTTAAATTTTCATATCGGAGCCATTCATTCTCAAAACTCGAGCCAAACCGGGGCGATCGTCGGTAATTTGTTAAGAATAATTAAAATTTATTGCAATAAAATTCTCATAAATTCATAATCAAGCTCAATAGCATATCCTCGTCACTCATCTATCGGAGCAGTGCCATGTTTAAGATTTTTGGTTCTAAAAAAGAAGAATTCTTTCTGGAAATCGACGATGCCAAAGACAAAGCGGAAGCCTCTGTAGCTGCCGCCGTCGAAAAGATCGAAGACGCTGCCACCAATGCTGCGGACACGGTTAAAGACGCCGCCACCACCGCCGTCGAAAAGATCGAAGACGCTGCTGCTCCGGTAGCCGAAAAGCTCGAAGAAGTCACCAAGGGCAAAGCTGAAAAATCTACTAAAGCCAAAGGCAAAAAAGTCAAAGCCCAGAAGGCAAAAGCCGAAGCTCCTAAAGTCGAAACCCCCAAAGCCCAGCCCGCACCTCCGGCTCCTGCCAAACCCAAAGCCCCGGAACCCGTCGTGCTGTTCGCACCCGACAATTTAATGCCCCTGCCCAACCCAAACCGCCGCCGTCCCGGACCGAACATGGCAGCTTTCCTGGATATGGCAAAACAAATGAAGCGTCGCTAACCCATTGCGCCGTCGTTTTTCAGAAAGACGAGCGTACTGTAAAGCTGGAAAGCAGAGTCCCACGTTGTCGGTGCGGGGCGTAAAACATCGATGTGAGGGGTGAGACTTTCCAGCAGAAAGCGGTATTCCAAAGCGGTTTCGGCAAAGGGGGTAAACTCCGACCAAACCTTTGCCCCTTCGAGGTGTTGTTGGAGAACGCCGAGCATCCCATTCCACTTCAGGCGGTTGGTTGCCGTACTCGTCGCCCCTGGGGTGGGTTGTTGGTGGCTCGAGAAGATAACGCCGCGATCGAATTGGTAGCTGCTGTCGCACAGCCGCAGGATGCAGCGCCGACCGGGTAAGTGCAAGTCGCACACTTGGGCGTAGTCTTGGGTTTCGGTTTTGCGGCGGATTTGCTCGGAGGTTTTGCGGCTGATGTCGTAGTGGACGGCTTCGACGAAAATGGGCAAGCGTCCGTTAACGCGATGGGTGACTTCCGACCAGTCGAAAGTTAGCTGTCCCAAGCGATCGCCCTCATCCCGACACACGATCGTCGGTTGCGGGGAAACCGACTGGAAATGACACACCCGAAACACGGCAATCTTGGGAATATCCCTCAACGACGCCCAAAACACCGACAATCCCGCTTGCTGGAGTTCTTCCCCATACACCTTCAACTCCCCCATCGATCCCGTACGGTACAGCCGCCACCCGTGGATTTGCAAGCGCAATTTCGCCGTATAGGGATCGATTTGCAGAATTCTCGCCAACCGCTGCGCCAGTTCCGCTCTCCGTTCCGGGGCAGTAGCTTCGAGGATTAACACTCCCGGTTCTTCGCTGCGCGGGTCGGCTTTCGATCGAGCGATCGCCCGTTGCCGTCGCGCCTTTTCCCCCTCCTCCAAACGCTGCAATCCCTGCCGCGCCTTACTCAACACTTTGGGCAGCGTCACCGTTCGCAGCAACTGGCGATAGGCTTTTTCCGCTGCCTCCCATTTCCCCGTTTCTTCGTACAGTCGCCCGATATAAAACTGAACCCACGCATCGCTGGGAGACTGTTTGTACAGTTGTTTGAGCAACCGCGACGCTTCTTTGTAATCTTGGTTATCTAAAGCCGCCGCAACTCGATCGATATTATTGGTCATGGGTCATGGGTCATGGGTCATTGGTCACTGTCTTCTCCCCCTGCTCCCCCTACTCTTTATTCTGAACTCCTGAACTCCTGTAGGCGCAGCCAGTGCGAAGCACTTACTCCTGAACTCCTGCTCCTAACGCCAATTTAGCAGCCCCAACCATGCCAGCGCGATTGCCCAACTCGGCAACGACCAGTTGTAATCCCTCGCGGGAGGTGGGCATTACCCGACGTTGGAGTTCTGCCCAAGTGGTGGGGAAAAAGAGATCGGCGGCGGCACTCACTCCCCCGCCAATGACGATCGCCTCTGGAGTAAGAATATAAACAGAACTGGCTAAACCCGCGCCCAACAGTCGCCCGTATTCCTGCCAAAAGGCGATCGCTTCCGGATCGCCCGCTTGGGCTTTAGCGGCTAAAATATCTGGTTCTAAGCCCGTTTGGCGGCGAATTGCCCGAACTGAGACATACTGTTCCAACGAACCGCGATTGCCGCTATTGCACTCGGGACCGTCGGGATTGAGGGTAATCAGTCCCAATTCTCCAGCAGCACCGCGATGACCGACAAATAACTCGCCGTTGAGGATCGCCGCACCGCCAACCCCCGTTCCTAACGTTAACAGGATGGAGTTGCGAACGTGGCGACTGGCACCCAACCAAGCTTCTCCCAACCCGGCGCAATTGGCATCGTTAGCGAGGGTGACGCGGCGGTGGGTGTTGGCTTCGATCGCCTCTGCGAGGGGAACGTCGCGCCAGTTGTCGAAATTGATAGCAATTTGGGCGATGCGAGCGGTGGGATCGACCGGGCCCGGCGTCCCAATGCCAACGGCAGCGCATTCTCCATTAGGGTCGAGACGATCGATGGCGTCCCGCATGGCAGCGATCGTTGCTTCTGGCGTGGAGGGTTGCGGGGTAGGGATGCTGAGGGTTTGCAGGCAATTTCCCGCGCGATCAAATTTTCCCAGTTTGATAGCAGTGCCGCCGAGATCGATGCCAATGGCTTGTTGGGGGATTGGATGGGTTGGGGTCATGGGATGGGGGCGATGCTTACAAGGGTATGTTTTTTAGATTCTGGGTGAAATGGGGCAGGGGAGGCAAAACCCCGGAAATCTCGTTCGACAGTAACAAGCGATTCTCCTGCATGAGACGCTTCGCGATCGCATCAATTGTGAAAAGGTGAAAAGCATTCCCTTGAAAGGGGGGGCGATGGGAGGGTACAGATTGCAAATTCTACACCGATCGACTGTTGAGATTAGACCTTTGAGAGAAATTGCCTCCAATCTCACTGTTGCCCCTTTATAAAATCGTAGGGTGGGCAGCGCAATGATGAAGCTTCACAAATATTGTTCATTTAGCGCTGCCCACCCTACAAGATCTCATTCAGACGAACCTCGATCGACCCTCGTTAAGCTGACTCTCCAGTTAAGGCGGATAGCGAAGCTTGCAATTGGGCGATCGCGTTATTTTGCGCTTCGCTCATTTCCCCGAGGTGAGCTGTACTTTCCGACAGCGCTTCCAGATTTTGTTGCAGTTCGTTCAAGCTCTCCTGGAGAGACTGCAAAATCTCTTCGGAAACAGTCACCCGACCCCACAATTGGGCGACGCTCGACCGCCGCTCCTGCAACTGTCGCTCCTTCTCCTTGAGTTCGTTGAGTTGGTTGTCCTGGGCTGCCGCGCGATCGTTCGCCGCTGCCTGCCATTCTTCAAACCCTTGTTGCATCTCGGCTAACCGTTCTTCCACGGCTTGGAGTTCTGCCTGCTGCTGTTGGCGCAACTCCTCGATCTGCTTCAACAGGGGTTCTACATTCGCCGACGCACCCGCACCACCGCTCCCTTGAAATTCGGGATTGCCCAACCGCCGCCACAAGGTCAATTGGTGCTGTTCGAGGACGCGCTGCCGATCTTGCAAATTCCGCCACTGTCCCACCAGGGTTTCGTTCAAAAACTTGTACCCTTCTTCCTGGTCGGCAATATCTTTCTCAAAACCTTCGCGCTCCGCACCGAAGGTATTCTTCATCTTCGCCATCAGTTCGTCGATTTCTTGGCGCTGTAGGGTCAGCTCCTCTTCCTGATCGCTAACAAAAGGAAAGTTGCTTGCCAGTTCTTCCCGTGCCTTGCGCACCCTGCGCTGCAACTCGTGTAACGGCATCCCTTCCAAATCGCCATCGCCCGTCGAGACGCTACCACCACCGCCTGTCGACAATTGGGACAGTTGTTGCATCAGGGATTCCTGACTTTGCAGTTGCGATCGCAGCGCTTCAGCCAATCGCCGTTCCAGATCCAAGGTACTTTGCCGAACGGCTAATTCAGAGCGCACCCGTTCGAGATCGGCGCGACCGGCGTGCCACTGCTGCCACTGACCGTCGAGTTCTCCCGCCGTGGCGTCCACCTCATCCTGTTGCTGTTGGGCTTCCTGTCGCTGCTGCTCGAGTTGCTGCTGCCGTTCCTCGATCGCCGCTTGCTGGGCGCTCAAGCTGGACAAACTGCTATTGAGGGGTTCGATCGCCGCCTCCGGAGAAATCACCACCTGTGCCAAATAATTCAGCCATTCCTGAAGACCGTTTACCTGCTCGGCATCCAGGAAACCCGACGGCTCAGTGGCATCTTGCTGGCTTTGTTGCGCGTTCAGTTGTTCCCATGCCGCCTCCAGTTCCTGCTGTCGGCGCTCCATTTCCTCTCGCAGTTTCTGCGCCTCTTCCTCCATCGCCGCAATCTCGTTCCGCTTGGTTTCGAGCTGGTCGATTTCCTGCTGAATTTGCTCGAACTGCTCGAGTTGAGCCTGCATCTCCATTTCCCGGCGGTTCAGCTCCTGACTTTGATAGGTCAGAGATTGTTTCCACTGCTCGATTTCTTCCTCTTGTGTCTTCGTTTTTTCTTGCAAGCGGGAGTAATTTTGTAAAATGCTGACGATCTGACGACCGGCTTCTTTTGGAGTGCCTTGAAGCTGTTTGTTAGCATTGATCTCCGCTAATACTAACGCCCCAGCATTGAAATTTCCGGCTTCGTCAGCTGGGATCGTTTCTTCTCCAGGGACAGCCGTCCAACTCTCGCCCCGCAGACACGCTAACAGCTTGAGTTCGGCTTTCCCGCCGCCAAAAACTCCGCTTTTCTTTTGGACTTCTGCTAGATACTGCACGCTAAAATCTTCCTTTTGAGAATGTCTATGCCTGACTGTGGAGGGACGAGTCTACCGCTCCTTAAAAATTCAGTTTAGCGCCTAGGTCTTCAACCCAGAAGTTGGGGGGCTAGCGCTGGGAGCGCCAATTGCGCCCGCTGGTTCGAGAAGTCTCCACGTGCCGATCACCACCCTCCCCCACGGAAATTTTACCCCGAACGAGGGCATTACCCCATCGTCGGAAAAATACCCGGGCGGGACTTTTGGGGTAGCGCTCCGTCAAAGCGACGCCAACTTTTCCCCGCGCGTCTTCCGAACTCCGTTTTGCCAGGGTTGACTCGACTCGGTGGCAGGAAATGGCAAATCTGCACTCGCTCTATCTAAAGTCCCCGAGAACAACTGTACCCGATTCCCACTCGAGAAAGGTAGCGATTGATCGCACCCGACTCCCAGGTTGGCAGGTTAACTCTAAAAGCCCATTTTCTCTCTCTTCAGTCCCTCATGATAGCCTAATCCAGTCGCTTTCAAAACACCCACGATCAACTTTTTCCATCGTCGATGTCTCCACTACTCCCCTGCCAACTTCCTGCCATTCGGGAGCCCTAGCGACGATCGATCGGGAAATTTCCGCGAGAAACGCACCGGATTGGATTAGTCTAAGACAATAGGGTAAATGCCAGGGATGGTAAAGTTCGACTGAGTCGCTCGAGCGGGATTCCTCCGCCAGCGGGCAGTCTCGGGAGCGATTGCCAGTCGTCACAAAAGCGTTGAAGCTGAATGCAGGGAAACTTAAGCGAACTCGATATCCGCAGCATCTTGCAACTGATCGAACTCGGTCAGAGAACGGGAGAACTGTTCGTCGAAGCGTACAGCGAACCGCCCGGAACGACGGGGACTTACAATCAGCCCTACCGCCATCGCGAACTCAGTACCCCTCACAACTCCTGGTTCGTATTCTTTGCCAACGGTCGCATCGCCTACGCGGCGGAGAGTCCCGACAGTCAACTGTCTCGCCTGCGGGACTATCTGCACCGCTACGGACTCGATCGTGCCCTCGACGATCTGGCGATTGCCGATTTGGCAATCGCCCACGCCCCGGAATACGGCTGTCTGTGGCGGTTGCTCGAGAGCCACCAACTGACCCCCGCCCAGAGTCGCAGCATTTTGCAAAGCATGATTCGCGAAACCCTGTTCGATTTGCTGGGCTTGCGTCAGGGATCGTTCATTTTCGATCGAGGACCGGCACTGGCGCCCCAACTGATGGCTCTTGAAATCGATCCCCTGGTTGCCAAAATCGTCAAACAGGTTCAAGAGTGGAAGCAATTTCATCCCCTAATTCAATCGCCGAGTCAATGTCCCCTCGTCGGCGATCCCGACTCCTTGCGATCGACCCTACCCGCCAAAACCTTCCAAACCCTCACCCAGTGGGCAGACGGCAAAACCTCGCTCCGACAAATGTCCCGCTACCTCAACAAAGACATCGTCCTGGTCGCCAAAGCCATTTATCCCTACGTCCAGCAAGGATTGGTGCAACTCTCCCCCCCCATCTTCGACGCCCCCGCACGCAGCACGCCCACCTTGGGATTGCGCCCGGAAGCGGCTCTGGTTCCCCGAGTCGTTTGCATCGACGACGACCTCACCATTCGCAAAACCGTCGAACACATGCTCAAACCCGACGGCTACGAGATCACCACCATCGGCAACTCCTTGAAAGCCCTGTCGTTGGTGTTTCAGCTCAAACCCGATCTCATTCTCTGCGATATTGCTATGCCCGAACCCGACGGCTACGAAATTTGCGCCATGCTCCGCAAATCCAGAGCCTTTCGGCAAACCCCCATCGTCATGCTCACAGGGAAAGACGGATTTATCGATCGCGTTCGCGCCCGTATGGTGGGCGCCACCGATTACCTGACCAAACCCTTCGGCAAGCCCGAACTCTTGACCGTCGTCGAACAATACGTCGGACCGGGTGCCTCCGACCCCCCCAAACTGGACAATTTTCTCGCCGATTTGCTCGACGACTGACGCATCAGCCCCCGAATGCCCCCCAGAAACTGCTAGCTTTTGCGTTTACAGTTGGAGTCCCTCGCATCCGGTTCCCAACACGTTAAAATGAGGCTTAACGCCAGCACTCACCCGTGTCGATCGTCCCGCTCTTCGCTAGTGTCGCGTTACCTCGTGCGATCTTAGACTCGCTCGTTCTCGTCAATGGGTCTTCCGGAATGGATTCGAGAGGATAAAATGAGCAAAGGAGATCGTAGGCTGGGGTGCGACCGAGGTCGCCGCAAGCTCTTCAGGTAAAACAAGTATGAGTATAGTCCTAGTTATAGAAGACAGTGTTACGCAACGGGAGATGATTTCTAACCTCCTGCGCGGCAGCGGGTTAACGGTCATTGAAGCGAGCGATGGCGTCGAAGCCTTGGAAACAATCCAACGCAGCTTACCCGAAGGCAAGCTGCCCGATCTGGTGGTGCTAGATATCGTCATGCCCCGCATGAACGGCTACGAAGTGTGTCGCCGGCTCAAAGCCGATCCGAAAACCCAACACGTCCCCGTGGTTATGTGTTCCTCCAAAGGGGAAGAATTCGATCGCTACTGGGGGATGAAACAAGGCGCCGATGCCTACGTCGCCAAACCCTTCCAGCCCACCGAACTCGTGGGAACCGTCAAACAGATGTTGCGAGGATAGGATCGATTGGGATGGTTGGCAATCCGGACTTTCTCACTGAAGCAGATGCCGAACAGGCTGCGGAGTTTCAAGAGCTAGAAACGCCGGAAGGCGAGTTATTTCTACGGTTTCACATTCCGTCGGGTAGCGAATTTGCCTTGCAGGCAACGGGAGTCAAAGAAGTGATCGCCCCCATGCCCGATGACATTACCCCCATACCCAACGTCTCGCCCTTGCTGTTGGGGACACTGAATTTAAGGGGACAAGTGGTTTGGGTCGCCGACTTGGGTCAGTTTTTAGGCGATGGCATTCCCCTGAATCTCGATCGCTCGGAGATCCCGGTGATCGCCGTAGAAGACCAAGACATTATACTAGGGTTAGCCGTCGAGAAATTGAACGAAGAAAAGGGGATGGATTGGTTGGATGTCGAGAAAGCTCGAATGCCCACCAACGTGCCAGATGGCATGGCTCCGTTTCTACGAGGCGAGTGGTTAGTTGACCCGGAAACCGATCGGGTCCTGCGACTGCTCGATCAAGTCTCGATTATTCGTTCGGCACGGTGGGCAGCATAACAACATGGAGGGCAACGGTTGGGAAGCCAGAGCGAAGGTGGGAGCGAGTCGGTTCTCCACAACAATCCTGAAACGATCGGGCAACTCGCTCATCTGACACCGAAACTCTAAACTCGATAATCGAATTGGGGGAGGCCAATGACAGCAGGTACAGACTTTGCACGAGATTACCAAAAGGCTGAAGCCGCATATATGAGGGGCAACTACCGGGAAGCGGCAAAAATTGCCGACGAACTCGCACGCGAGTTTCCGGACAACCCTAGCGTTCATCTCCTACGGGGTCATATTTATTGTTATGGATTGCAAGAGTACGAAACGGCTCAAGAGCAATACCAGCTCGTCCTCCAACTGACGTCCGAAGCGGATTTTGTCAAATACGCCCATAACGGACTCGAGGTCGCTGATCGGTTTCTCAATGGGGCGGACGAAGCCGCATCGGTCGGAGTAGATGGGGACGACGGCTCGGATACGGGCTTTGCGGACGAAGCCGAGCCAACTCCCAGTTGGGAAACCGCCTGGGATAACAGCAGTGCCAGTACCCTTGCCGATCTCGACATGGAAAGCGACTTCTTTAGCGAGTCGCCTCAAGGAACGGAAGAAAATTTCTTCGCGGGTGACGTCGAATCCTTTGCCGATTTGGACGACACTTCTGACCCGTTCGCGCAACTGCCCACCTCCGACAATCCTTTCCAGGTTAGTAGCGGAACGGACAGTTCTGCTGAGTCGGGTTGGGACGATTTACCGAACTTTTTACCGACGGACGAAATGCCCGATCTCGTTGGCGAAGACTCCGGCGAGTGGGAAAGTCCCGCCGCCTTTTCCGAGGATGCCGATTTCGAGAGCTTCGAGATTCCCGCTCCCTTTGAAGAGTCGCCCTTTGAAGAATCCGTATCGTTGGAGATGCCATCGTGGGAAAGCGATGTGGAGCAAGGCGGCGACGCCGAAGATCCCTTCAATTCCGCAGATGCTGTTCGCGAATTTAGCCCTTCCGAAGCGAACGAATTGGCAGAACCGGTCTCGGACTTCGACGTCGAAGGAGAAGACTTCGATACCCCCTCTTCTGACTGGGATCGAGTCAGCGAAAGCGACTCCTCCAGTTTGGGCGAGTTCGCACTCCCCGACTCCGATACCGATTGGACGGTGGCAACGGAAGACGACTCCTCCAGTTTTGGCGAGTTCAATCCCCCCGATGCCGATACGGCGACTTTCCTCATGGAAAATCCGCTGCTCGATCCGGCATTTGGGGATCTCGGACAGGAGCCTCTCGACGAGAACGAAGATTTTTCTCCCCCAACCTCTCGACCCCCGCGCATGCCTCTCTCCGGTCGTCGAGACAGTGCCGAACCCGATCCGAAGCCCCTCGAACCCGATCGCAACGGATTTGGCGAAGCCGACAGTTTCGAGCTAGATGCCTTTGAAGACTCCTTCGACGATGCCTTCGAGTTGGAAGACTCCTTCGGTGCTGAAGGGGTGTTCGCCGACGACGATTCCCAAGACTTCAGCATTGCCGATGAAAGTCGCTCCCAAGCCAGCTATCCCAGTCCGGGCGATTTCTTAGACGAATTCGACGAATTCGACGACTTGGGCAGCATTCCCAACTTCGATCTGTCCGACGAAGACAGCGACTCCTCGGGCTTTTCAGGCAGCCCGAGCTTTTTCGACCCCTCTGCCGATAGCAGCTTGGGGTCCGACCAAGTGAGTTTAGAATTTACCGACGTTCCTGACGGTTCGGTGATTCGCGACGAAGAACTGTTCAGCCTTGCGGGGGCATCCGAACCCATTCCCGCCTTCGCCCCTGCCGAAGCGGCTTCTCCAGAAACCGTGACGCCGACGGTAGAACAGGGGATGCTCGCCTTCTACGAAAACGCCCCCCTTCACACCAAACAGTGGATCTCGGCGTTGGTAACCGGCGTCTTGGCTTCGGTTGCCGTGGCATCCATCGGTTACGTCGGCGTCCGACAACTGGCTTACACCTCTCGCTTCGAGCCGGACGTGCGCCGCAGTTTAGTTCCGCGAGCGCAACTAGCTGGGTTAGCCATGTCCCTATCCGCCGGGTTAGCTGGGGGGGCGGCAACTTGGATTCTCGGTCGGGTTAGCGCCCGCCAGATTCGCCGCGCCACGGTAGACTTGCAGTCCTCCTTCGAGGCAATGTCTCAAGGAGATTTTGGGGTGCGTGCCTCGGTTTACGCCGAAGACGAGTTGGGACAACTCTCGGCGAAATTCAATCAGATGGTGCGATCGATTTCGACCACCACCAGCGAAGCCCA
The DNA here is from genome assembly GCA_015295945.1 of Oscillatoriales cyanobacterium M59_W2019_021. Classification (GTDB taxonomy): domain Bacteria; phylum Cyanobacteriota; class Cyanobacteriia; order Cyanobacteriales; family Geitlerinemataceae; genus DVED01. The sequence continues at coordinate 40,722 of DVED01000149.1, forward strand.
ACGCCGCGCCGAAGAAATGGAGCAAGCCAAAGAAGACTTGCAGCGCCAGGTGATTCGCCTCCTAGACGATGTGGAAGGGGCGGCACGAGGGGACTTGACCGTGACGGCAGAAGTCACCGCCGACGTTTTGGGTGCGGTTGCCGACTCGTTTAACCTCACCATCCAAAACCTGCGGGAAATCGTCCAACAGGTGAAGCAAGCCGCCCGTCAAGTCGCTCGCGGTGCGACCGATAGCGAAATGTTCGCGCGGGGATTGGCATCGGACGCCCTGCGGCAGGCAGAAGAATTGGCGGCAACTCTCAACTCCGTGCAGGTGATGACCAATTCGATTCAGCAGGTCGCCAAAAGCGCCCGCGAAGCCGAAGAAGTGGCGCGTTTGGCATCTTCGACTGCCTTGCGGGGCGGTGAAGCTGTGGAACGGACGGTGGCAAGTATTCTGGAAATTCGGGAGACCGTAGCAGAAACGACGCGAAAAGTCAAGCGTCTGGCGGAGTCTTCTCAAGAAATTTCCAAGATCGTGGTCACCATTAGCGGGATTGCCTCGCGGACGAACCTGCTGGCACTCAACGCCAGTATCGAAGCCGCCCGAGCCGGGGAAGCGGGGAAAGGATTCGCCATCGTCGCCGACGAGGTGCGGCAGCTCGCCGATCGATCGGCGAAAGCCCTCAAAGAAATCGAGCAGATCGTGATGCAAATCCAAAGCGATACGGGCGGGGTGATGATGGCGATGGAAGAAGGGACTCAACAGGTAATCGAAGGTACGCGCCTTGCCGAACAAGCCAAGAGATCGCTCGAAGACATCATCCAGGTCTCCAACCGCATCGACGTGCTGGTGCGATCGATTACTGCCGACACGGTGGAGCAAACCGAAACCTCTCGCGCCGTCGCCCAAGTCATGCAGGCGGTGGAACTCACCGCCCAAGAAACCTCCCAAGAATCGCACCGGGTGTCCGGATCGCTGCAAAACTTGGTGGGGGTCGCCCGAGATCTGCTCACCTCGGTGGAGCGCTTCCGCGTCGAAGCCACCGATCGGTAATGGGCGATCAGGGGTCATTCGGTCATTGGGTTTTTAGGCAGAGGGGAGAGGGTAGAAGACTAAAGGTTTTTACGAATAACCACTAGCCATTACCCATTACCCATTACCCATTACCCATCACCCATTCCTAAAATCGAACTGCTATGCTGCCAGAACAACAACGAATCTTGGGCTACTTCATTGAAGAGGCAGGCGATCACCTAAATACGATCGAACAGGGACTGCTGAACCTGCAAGGGACGATCGAAGATCCCGAAATGGTTAACGAAGTGTTTCGAGCGGCACACTCGGTCAAAGGCGGAGCGGCAATGCTGGGATTGAGCAGCATCCAGCAAATTGCCCACCGCCTCGAAGATAGCTTCAAAGTTCTCAAAGAGCAGCCCGTTCGCGTAGACCAACAACTCGAATCTCTCTTTCTTACCGTTTTCGACGCCCTTCAAGAACTGCTCGAACAACTACAAACCCAAGGATCGCTCTCCAAATCGGTCGCCGCCCAAACCCTAGCTGGCGTCGAACCCGTATTCGATCAGCTCGACCGACATCTCGACAGCTTGGTCAAAGCGCAAGCCTCCGGTCGAGAAGCCCCGAGAATGCGCCCCGTCACTCCCCCGCCGCTGACCGTTCCCCCGACAACGGCTTGGGACGAAGACGAAGACAGCAGCGCCCTGCAACTGATCTTCCAAAGCGACGCCATCGCTCGATTGCGGGAAATGCTTAAACTCTTCAAGCAGCCCGATACCCCCGAAACCCGAGAGCAACTGCGGGAAATTTGTCGCTTGCTGGGGAGTGCGGGAGAGCAATTCGATCTCACCCACTGGACCGAACTGCTGCAAGCTGCTGATCGCGCCATTGCCAACCCGAACAATACCTTTTCCACCCTCGCCTCCGTCCTGATTAAAGAAATCAAACAAGGGCAAGAACTCGTACTCGCCCATCGAGCGGAAGAAATTGCCATCGATGCCAAATTGCAAGCTTTGTTGCCTGTCGAAGTCGAACCGATCGAACTCGAGAACGACTTTGACGATCTCCTGGGGGCTGCCGAGGCGAGCCATCCCCGATTAGACGAAGTTGGGCAAGAGGACGCCGAGGAAGCCCTCGAACTCCAACCGATCGATCTCCAGCCAGAAAGCCACCCGCGCAGTTCTTCGTCGCGTGGACCGGAAGTCGGAATGGCGGAGCTGAATACTTTAGCCGATCTCTTTGAAGGGGAAACCCCAGATCTCGAATCTTGGGATGCTGCCGGAGAAATCCTTAACGGGATGGGCGAGCTATCCCTCAATGCCAGTGGGGACGGCTCCACAGACAGCGACTTCTCTGAATTCATGTTAGACGACGAAGAAGCCTCCCGACCTCGCAGCGTTACCCCCAGCCGCGAAGATGATTCGATCGACCTCTTTGGGTTTGACTTCGACGGAGAAGAAGCCCAAATGCCACCAGAAGACGCCCAACCAGAGGCAACAGCCATCGAACCGATCGACGACCTATTTGCTGACTTTGCCGACGACCTGTTCGGCGATCGTTCCGAATTGGGTACTGAAGAAACGGATGCTGCCGCTCCGGCGACTGATAAAGAGTGGGGAGGACTGTGGGACGATGCCGAGCCGATAACCCACTCGCAAGCAGACTTAACCCCCTCCAGTCCGGATCGTTCCCCCGAGGAAGACTTGTCTTTGGACGATCTTTTCGGTGCGACAATGGGAGAAACGGATGCCTCAGCCATGCCAGATCTCGATCTCCCCGGATTCGAGGACGGGGCAGCAGCAACGGACGACTTCTCCCTCGACGATCTATTTCGGGAATCCGATGCACCTGCCGAAACTGCTGCCTCCGAGGCTGGGGAAGAAGAGGATGCCTGGGATTTATTTGCCGATTTCGAGGGGGTCGCAACCGCAGCGGAAGACGACCACACCGATACCGACGCGGCATTAGAAGACCTGTTCGAGATGGCAGGCACGATGGAAGATGCCTCGTCAGAAACGGCTTCGGGTCCGGAAGCTGACCTCAGCGCCCTGTTTGGATTGGAACCCGAAGCACCGGAAATTGCCACCGAACCCTCGCTGCCCGACGTCCCCGCTCCTGCAACCAACGACGACTGGGACGACCTGTTCGCTATGATCGAGGTCGAAAACGGCAACGGCGATCGCCAACCCGCCATGTTAGAGATGCCTGCCAACGACCTGCAAGAGTTAGAAGCCTTGCTGGCAACCCCCTCCCCAGAAGCCGCGCCGCCGCCTCCCGAACCCGCCATCGAGCCAGAGGCGGACACCCCAACAGAGTTGATCTCACTGGAAATTTTATTAAATCTCGACCCTCGGTTTGCCAACGGGTCGGTCTTCTCTGCCTTGGAGACTTACCTGGAACAAGCCTCTCCCAAAGTCGCGATCGCCGATCGCCCCGCTTCCGCCTCGAAGTCCGATCCGGGGAAGAAAGACGAACTCAGCAAGAGCGACTTTGACGATTTAGAACGCTTATTAGAGGAAACCGAAAATAGCGGCTCTACTCTGGCGTCCTCGGCAGCCGCCAGTCGGGGGAAATCTCGCGCTCCTTCTCGCCGTCGTGGGGGCAGTTTCGAGCAAACCATGCGGGTTCCCATCAAACAACTCGACACCCTCAGCAACTTGGTTGGGGAACTGGTGGTCAGCCGCAACAGCTTGGAACAGGATCAAGAACGGCTGCGGCAATTTCTCGATAACCTGCTCCATCAAGTGCAGCAACTCGGCGACGTCGGTCAGCGGATGCAGGACTTGTACGAGCGGACGCTGTTGGAAATGGCACTGCTGTCGAGCCGCCAGCATCGATCTCGCCCCACTACCGACCAGCACGATCGCGGTGGCGACTTTGAAGCCTTGGAGATGGATCGCTTCACCGAATTTCACACCCAAGCTCAAGAAATTATCGAACTGATCGTCCGGGTGAGGGAATCGGCATCGGATATCGACTTTTTGGTGACGGAAAACGACCAAGTGACGCGACAGTTGCGGCAAACCACCAACCAGTTACAGGGGGGTTTGACCCAAGCGCGGATGGTGCCGTTTTCCCAAATTGCCGATCGCCTGCCGCGCGGGATTCGCGATAATGCCATCAAGTATGGCAAACAAATCGAATTGAACGTTGAAGGTCGAGAAACCCCGATCGATAAGATGATTTTGGAACATCTCTACGACCCCATGACCCACTTGGTCAATAACGCGGTGGCTCACGGGATCGAAACACCAGAAGAGCGGGTGCAAAAAGGGAAGCCCCCCGCCGGTCGAATTTCCATCAGCACGTTCCACCAGGGTAACCAAACCATTATCTCCGTTGCCGACAACGGTGCGGGGATCGATGCCGAGTGCGTCAAACAAAAAGCTTTGCACAAAGGACTGATCTCGCCCCAACAGGCTCAAAAGATGAGCGATATGGAAGTGTACGACCTGCTGTTTTTACCGGGTTTTAGTACCAAGGATAAGGCTGACGATCTCGCCGGACGCGGAGTGGGACTCGATGTGGTCAAAACCAAAATCCACGAAATCCGGGGAACCATCACCATAGACTCGACTTTGGGGAAAGGAACGACATTTACGATTCGGTTGCCGCTGACGTTGAGTATTTCTAAGGCGCTGTGCTGTGCCTGCGATCGCGCCACCATCGCCTTCCCGATGGATGGGGTTGCCGACGTTCTCAATACCTTCTCGCCCCAACACCTGATAACCGACGAGAAAGGTCAGCAATATTTGCCCTGGCGCGATCAAAACGTTCCCTTCCAGCGCTTGAGCGAGTTGTATAAATACAATCGCACCCAGCGGGGATACGGCGGTCCGGCAACCGACGACGAAACCATTTCCGTGGTGGTGTTGAGATCGGCGGGAACCTATCTCGCCGTCCAAGTTGATCGAGCCATCAGCGAACAGGAAATCGTCATCAAACAACTCAGCGGTCCGATTCCCAAACCCATTGGCATTGCCGGAGCGACGGTGATGGGGGACGGTCGCATCGTGCCGATCGCCGACGTGTTAGAGTTGATCGAACTGTCTTTGGGTCGCGTCCGCCGGGAAACCAGCACCCTGTGGGACAGTGGAGCCGCCGAAACTCCCGTCATGCCGGAAAAACAAGAACAAACCGTCTTGATTATCGACGATTCGATTACGGTGCGCGAACTGCTGTCGATGACCTTCAAGAAAGCGGGCTACCGGGTGGAGCAAGCGCGGGACGGTCAGGAAGCTTGGGACAAGCTGCGAGCGGGTGTTCCCTGCGATCTGGTGTTCTGCGATATGGAAATGCCCCGGATGAACGGCATGGAACTGCTCTCGCGCATGCACAAAGATAGCCATTTGAGTCAGTTACCCATCGCCATGCTGACCTCGCGGACGGCGGAGCGGCACAAGAAAATGGCGATCGATTTGGGGGCGAGAGGCTACTTCACCAAACCGTATTTGGAAGAAGTCTTGTTGGATGCCGCCCAGCGGTTGCTGCGCGGAGAGGTATTGGTGACGGCAAAAGCGGAAGCGGAAGCTTAGCAAACGTCAGATCGATTATACGGCGAGGGTGGGTCGTGGGCTGCAATGGGAGCGCGGAAACTGAACGTGTCGAAGTTCAGCCGAACGGTCGTAGGTTATGGTGCGTTCTCGCGACCCTTCTGCCTTTGGCGATCGCCCCAAGATCGTTCGCTCGCATTGGACTTGGGAATCGTTCGAGCCCTCCTCGGATGCCCGCCACTCTCCCCATACAATCCCCATGCAGCAAGGCTTTTGCGCAATTTAGAAAAATTTGGTTACGCTAAAGTGCATAGGCGAAGACCCCTCAGAAGTATGTAGATTTAGAGGGATGAGATAAGCTGAATCGCAGATGCTGTTAGACCAAATCGAACGGGTGATGATGTCGAGATATTGGAAACTCGTCAGGCTGAATCCAGCAGGCGGAGTTAAAACGCTGGAAATTCCGGAGGCGAAGGAATTTTTCCAAAAGCAATTTCCAGAGTGGGGCAACTGCCAAACCGGTGCGGAAACCCACATTCACCGCCAGCTTTTCGCCTGGTCTCGATTCGATCGCATTCGGGCAGCGCAACTGTGCTTGCGGTGTTATATCTCTCACCGCATCGAGCGAGTGTGCCGCCAGCTTGCCGCTCAGTACGATCTCGATAGCAATTTGCTGTTGCCTCACGTTCTCGACGATACCATCGATCGCCCCTTCGATCGGCAATCGCCCTATCGATCGCTAGCGCACAAGGTCTTAGAAACCTTCGATCCCGATCGAGCGGCGTTGTCAACGTGGACCGATCGCTTGGTCAAACGCCATCGAGGACTCAACCACGTCTTAATCGAACACGGCATTTACGTCATTAGCGATTGGGCGATTTTAAACGATACCAAGCCCCAGCAACTGCGGCGAATTTTCTCAGACTTTTATCATTTAACCGCTCGAGAAATTCAAGAGGATTGCCACTTACTGGAAAGCTACCAAAATGTCTATTCTTTGGGACGACTGCAACAGCGTGTCCAAGAGGGACATCTCGGGCAGTGCACCGATCCCACCGACGGGCAAATCGAACAGATTTGCCAGTACCTCGAGCAACATTACGATAAAATTCGATCGCCCAACCGCGTGAAAATGGGGTTGCAAAATATCGCCAAAAAGTTAAGAGACTATCGAATTTACGTCCGGGGAGGATTTCTACAATCTCACCCCATTGACGATCCCAGAGTGCAAAAAAAAATAGATCGAGAACAGTCTGTACCAGACGCATCCCCGGAAGACAGCCTTAACAAATCTCAGTTCTCTGACTTTTACAATCGCTCTTTTACCGATTGTATCGATCGGTCGATCGAGCGCGTTCTCGATTTGCGATTCAAACAAAAAACGCGACTCAAAAGAACGCCAGAGGAATTAGCATCTGCCTTTCATTTAGTTTACTGCCAGGGGAAATCCCAAGGGGAAATTGCTACCCTCATGGGCATGACGGGTCAGCATCAAGTCTCGAGAATGCTCAAACTGCAAAGTTTTCGGGCGGATATCCGACAACAACTCTTAATTTCGCTGTTAGCAACCGTGTTAGATAAAGCCAAGGAGTCCGTCGATCCCGATCGGCTGACGGGTTTGGAAGATCGGGTGGAAGCCGCTCTCGAAGAACAAATCGAAACGGCAATTCCCGAATCGGCAAAACCGGAACCAAGTTTATTCGTTCGGAGACTTTGTTTCTATTTGAGTAAAATTCTTCCCCGTGAAGAGCGAGACGATTGCCATCCGGGTTGCACTTGCCGACCGGACGATCGAGACTGAGCAAAACTGAGAAACTTAGGGAATTTAGGGTTCGACATTTTACAACAAAAGACCATTACTTGAGGAAGAGATCGGAAAATGTTTACCATGATGAATAACGACGACCTTTTGTTTGAATTAGAAACACTGTCTCCCGAGGCGATCGACCTGGAACTGCATCACATCGATCGGGCTCTCGATCTGAGCCGAAAAGCCCTAGATTCCAGCCAGCAATGGCAAACCTACCTGCACGGATTAGCGCTCTTTGGAACCCAACAGTGGCTTGAAGAAAGAGAACCGGAATTCAACTTGGATGTAGAAGAATGTTCTCTGTTTAAGCCCGAATTAGCCAGTCCGATCGACGCCGTATGTAACGTGCGCGTGGGTGACTTCAAACTGTGTATTTTAACGGTGGGAAGCCTTCTCGAAGAAGAAATTTTCGTTCCCAGAGCGGCGATCGACTTGCCCGAATTTGCCGCCCATTTCTACGTTCTCGTCGAAGTCTGCGAAGAACTCGAACAAGCGAACGTTCGCGGATTTCTCCGCTACGATCGCCTTGTTGGACACCGCCAAACCGTCAATATTTCCCCCCAAGAAGATTGGACTTATGCGATTCCCCTAACTTGGTTCGAGAGCGATGCCGATCGCTTGTTGCTGTATCTGCGCTGTTTGGACGCCGATGCGATCGCCTTACCCGTTGCCGCGACGGACAGCGATTTCGATCTAGCAAAGATGTGCGAAGAACTCGCGCCTCGGTTATCCGAATTGCAATCTGCCCGTCGTCCGTGGTGGCAAGTCCTCACCTGGGAACAAGGGGCAGCGATTTTAACCCATCCCCAACTCTTAGATTGCACGTCCCAACTGCAATCGGGTCAGATGACGGTGGCTGCCGTTGGCGATCGCCTCGTCACCCTCGGACAGTGCGCGCTCCAACCCATTCTCAATACAGCCGCCTGGTTGCGAGACGAATTTGATCGGTGGACGCAAGATACGGCTTGGGTGCTGTTACCCTCTCCGGCTTTTCGGGGGGGCATGATGAGCGGTCGATCGGCACTCGAAGAACTCGAACTCGCCACCCAAGAATTAGAATGGACTCTCCAACAACTGCAAAACAAAGGGACGCTCGTTCCCGATCGCACCTACAGTGCCTATCGAGATTTTCAACTGGGGAACGTCCCCTTGCGCTTGTACGCCGCCATCTGGGAATTGCCGTCTACCGACAGCGAACCGGAATGGACGTTACTGTTAGTGTTGAGCGGACGCTTAGATAACCCCATGCCTGCGGAAACCGCCCTGCAAGTCAGCGACGAGAGCGGACTGTGCGTCCGGCGCCAACTTCCTGCCAACAGTGAAGATACCCAACTTTACATCCGAGTCATCGGGGGTTGGGACGAAACGTTTCTCGCTCGAGTGTCTCTACCGACGGGCGAAACTCAGATGTTCCCGCCCTTTGGTTTTCAACCGCAGTAAACTACCAGATGCTCTACCGTAAGGTAAGCGTCTGGTAGTTCACGGAGTATATTCGCGGACGCATAAGTCTTTCAACGTAATGGTAAAATTGTTGGTTTTGCCCTCTAGGATCGATCCGACGATCGCCTCACAGGTGACGGCTACCGCTAGCATCACCAAATTCCGCGCCAGGGGATAATCGCAAAGGTCATCTTGGGCAGGGGAAGGCACGCGATAAACCTCGTTCCACATGACTTCGGCGTAGTCTCCAGCCAAACCCGCATGCAGGCAAGGAATCCCAGATCGATCGCACGATTCTTTGACGACTTGACGACTGGTGCTATTGTCAAACGCATCGATAACTAATGCCGATCCCACTAGCAGTCGATCAGCATTTTCTGCCGTTAATTCTTTCGTTTGAGCCCGCACTTTTACCCCGATCGCCCGATAGAGGTTGTTGGCTAAAATCTTGGCTTTGAACGCACCGACATCGGTTCGATAATACGGTTGCGTGGAAAGATTGCGTTCCTCAATGCGATCGCGATCGATAACGTTGAGGGCTGCGAATCCCGATCGCGCTAAATTTTCCGTAATATTCGCCCCCAACGCCCCCGCCCCACAAATCGTGACGGCACAATCGTGCAACCGCGCCATATTTTCAGATTTTCGATACAGTTGCTCGCGAGAAAACATCATCATCAATTAAGGACCGAATAGATTTTCCGCACTGCGTTGGAGGCGATCGAAAAATAGCAAGAATCCCAACACGTCTCGGAACGGTTGCGTCACCGTATTGAGAATATAACTGACTTTGGCAATCGTATTGCGGTTAACGACGATGACGTCGTTGTCTTGGAGTAAGGTATTTTGGGTCGGATCGCCCCGCATCGCTTCTTTGACATCGAACTCTTGAGTAATGGCGCGTCCGAGTTCTTCGTCGAAGCGAATCACTGCCACGCTGTCGAGATCCGCCTGAGAGAGAGGCACTCCCTGTATGGCGTCGAGGAGGGTACTCGTATTCGGCAAGTTGAGGATGTTAAACGCCCCGTCTGCCGACCCCCTGCCACCGCCAGAAGCATAGCTGAGGAGGCGAACGCGGATTTGTTGTTGGGCGAGGGTCGATCGGGCTGCCAGTTGGCGATCGTACTCTTCTCGATCGGCGATATCCAGAGTGGGAACCACCACCACATCCCCATCTTCCAAGCGGAAATCCGGCAAGGGCGTCCCTTCTAACAGAGGGGTAAACAGGTCGATGGTCTCTTCGATGGTCGATCCGTCAATGAGGGTGCGGCGCACGACGACTTGTCGCAAATTCGCCGTGACTCGCGTTCCTCCGGCTGCCAGGATGGCTTGGGCGACATCCGGCGGTGGCGAGGCAGAAACCGGATAGAATCCCGGTCGCGCCACTTCCCCAACGATAGTAATTTCTAAGGGAAATTGCGGGGGGGAGGTAAGGGTGAGGGTATCGATAAAGTCGCGATCGTACTCGGCGTCAAAGTCGGTTTGCCGCTGGGCGACGACGACGGTATCCCCGTCTTGCAAGTTGAATTCGGGAACGGCAACGCCCTCGCGCAGGGGGGTGTAGAGATCGATCTGCCGCTGCAAAGTCGAGCCGTCGGGGAGGGTACGCCGCACGAGGACTTGTCGCAAGTCGGCGTCGAGGGTCGCCCCGCCTGCCGCCAGAATTGCCGCCGAGGGGGTGGTATTGGCGGGGAGGGGGTAGAACCCCGGTCGCAGCACTTCTCCTGTGACGGTGGCTTGTGCCGGACGCTGGGCGAGTAACGTCACCGAGACGACGGGATTGACGACGAAGCGATCGAGTTGCACCCGGATGGCGGCGGCAGCTTCGTTGGCACTCAAATTCTCTAAATTCAGGGTTCCGGCGAGGGGAACGACGATCGTGCCTTCTGGACTGAGGGTGCTTTGAAAACTCAGATTTTGGAACGGGGGTTCGACTTGAATGAAGATCGTATCTCCCGAACCGAGTTGGTAGAGGTTCCAGCGGGGATCGAGAGCGGAATCTTTGGGGACGACCCGAGGCGGTGGGACGGGAAGCGGCGATGGCGATCGATCGGGCAATGGTTGCTTCAAGGTCGCATCGGTTTTGAGAACGGGTGGCAGCCATGAAGACTCTGCCCTTGCTGGAGTTTGGGCGACAGCAGCGATCGACAACCCGTGCAAACTCCACCATAACGGTATCCCCCCGACCAAGGCGATCGCTTTGGGTCGGATGCAATATCTGGATCGAGCTCGAGTTGTTGTCATGGGGTAATGGGTAATGGGTAATGGGCAAACACCGACTAGCAAAAGCGCGACTAACAACTAGCAACTAACCGCTAACAAAAACGGTGCGTTTCGTTCCGGTGGCACTCCCTACAAATTACAACTAACTAAAGCTCAATTTCCGACATAATCGCAACTTGGATCTTTTGACCTAACGACTCGGCGAGGGATCGTACGGTTTCGATATCGCCCAAGGGTTCGATGGGGACGAGGAAACAAACTGCCACCCAAGGCATTCGCCGACCGGACAAGCGAGCTTGACGATCGACCCAAAACCAGCGAATCGGATCGGGATGTCCACCGTCCGATCGAGCATACCACTGGACGAGAGCATAGGTTTGCGATCGCATCCAAGCACGGAAAAAGCGAGCCTCGACGGTAACGGGTTTGCCTCCGGCGACGGCAACCTCAAATTGCAGGCGACGATAGGAATCGCTTTTCCAAGACAGTCCGCCACCAAGCGCTCGAAAATCTCCCCATTCGGCTTGGGGTTGCGCTCCCGCCCCGGTTGTTGAGGTTTGCGGTCGCAACAGTAGGAGGATTTGACGCTGGCGATCGCCGACGGGTTCCGTTCCGTCGGCTTCGAGTTCCTGTAGCAGCCATTTTCCCGAAGCTAACTCGACGCTTTTTTGGGAAATCGACTGCCAACCCGGCAGAACGACGCCCGTTTTGGCTAGAGTTTTGAGTGGTTTTAATTGAGCGACGGGGGGTTGTTCGTGCCACCAACGTCCTTGCAGGTAATTGGGCACAGCCCCGAACATCAATAGTGCCAGTAACGCGATCGGCACGAGCCAGCGTACGGGAGAGATTTGATAAAGGACTTTCGGAAAGGTCATGAAGTCGAAGGCAGGCGATCGGGTTTCTTCCCCTATCTTCGCATTTCCCCTTCTGTCGTCGAGATCCAACCCCTGAAGAAAAACCCCCGTCAGAGAGACCGGGGTGATTTTTTGGGGATTAGGTTATCTAAACTGAACTTAGGGTGTTTCAGTCAATTACCTTCATATACTTCTGGCGACGACACCGCTATGCAGTTTGCCGATCTGGGGTCGATCGGGCGACGGTCCCAAATAGCTGGAAACAACTGGAGAGGGTCGTTTGGCAGTTTTGAACTTCCCTGCTGCCATTCCTCTCGTTCGCTGCCTCCCTTCAAACGCAGCATCTTGAGATCTGGATCACCAAAACGTCTCTAGTACCATCACGTTGTGCTGAGGAAATTCTCACTGTTAGCTCTGATGGGGGTTACGGTCGATCGCCCGTCCGTCAGGGATAGTAGTATTACGAACGGATTAGGGAAGACCAAAGAAATGGCTATCGTACTGCGACCTCACGGCCAACTCGACCTCAAAGAAGCGATGAAGTTGAAGCAGAAAATGCACGAGGTCGCTCAAACCGCTGAATTAGACAGTCACCAATTTTGGGTGGTGGATTTAGCCAAAGTCAACGATCTCGACCATTTTGGGGCGATCGCGCTATTAGAGATCCGTCGGTACGCGCAAAAAACCGGACACCAACTATTTCTGAGCAACGTTAGCAATTCTGTGAGATCGATCTTAAACATCGCTCACCTGACCTCAGAGTTTGAGTTTCTCACCCATAACCATGGCTTGCCCGATGTCAAATCGGCAACCGCCGATTGCGCCCCAAGCGATCGCCAAGTTGCCCAATTCCCCCTCCCGGCGGCTCCCCAATCGCAACGCTTGTATAAAACCATCGCTTCGTTGAAATCGAAGTTTGTCCAACGATCGACCGATCTGCCGATTTCGGTATAAGGAAAATGTGGATTTGCCACAGGGTGTCGATCTTCCTGCCGAGAGGCAAGGGGAACTCTCGGGAATTGAAGCATCTTCATCCTCTGTCAATTATCGAACCGTCGAGAGATCGCCCGACGGTTCGATAATTTGTACGAACAATTAGCGCTTGCTCTCGACTCGCTCGAGTGCTGCTTCCATTTCCGATAGCTCTACCGCGCCACTTAAGGCTTCCTCATTAATGAAAAAGACGGGCGTCCCATTGAGTCCCAAACTTTCGGCGAGGGCGAGGTCTTTGTCGATCGCCGCCTGGGCTTCGGAACTTTGGCGATCGCGATCAAACTGTTCTTTATCCAGACCTAATTCTTCAGCAAGCTGGACGTACAGATCGTCTCCCAATTTTTCCTGGTTTTCAAACAATGCCGAGTGATATTCCCAGAATTTGTCCTGTTTTCCGGCTGCCCACGCCGCTTTAGCTGCCGGAACGGCTTCCGCGTGAATGGAACTCAGGGGTAAGTTTTTGTACGCCAGGGTGACGCGATCGCCGTACTTCTTCATAAATGCCGTGACGGTTTCGTGCGCTTTCGCACAATAGGGGCATTGAAAATCGGAAAACTCCAACAGCACGATTTCTTTTTTGTCCGAACCCGTCGTCGGCGAATCGGCGATCGCCTTTGCCGGATCGTCCATCATTTGCTGTAAAAAGCCTTGACGCGCCTTCCGGGTTTCGTCTTGCTGCTTCGTCCGATACGCTTCCACTGCTTCCAGGATCGCTTCGGGATTGTTGCGGATAATTTGTAACACTTGGGCTTCTAATTCCGGCGACACCGCCGCATCTCCGTCGGATTGAGCCGTTGCCGAACAACTGCTCAGCGTCAAACACGTTAACAGCAGTCCGACGAACCAAAATCGCCGCTGCCAGAGGGGTTGGGGAAAACGAAACCGTTGATTCATAATTGGGAAGTTGAGGTTCGGGTGTGTTTTCGATTTTATCGTTATTGGTCATTAGGATTTTGGGGTTGGGGGTTTGGGGATTTTAGATTTTAGATTTTAGATTGAGATCTATGACTCATAACTGGTCACTGGTCACTGCTCCCCCGGCTCTCTTCCGATTCTGAACTCCTGCAACTCCTGTAGGCGCAGCCAGTGCGAAGCACTTACTCCTGAACTCCTGCTTGTAGAAGATTTCTTCAAGAAAAGATACAATGATCCAACAAAGCTCGCCTTAAGGTCGAGCCAACCGGATCGATTTCAACTGCATTGCTTTTATTGCTTTTATGACAGCTTCCCCAGAATTAGACGCAGCGTCTCCAACGGACTTGGATGCTGTCGAGAAAGACCCTCTCGACGAAATTCCGGATGAATTGGAAATGCCCCTGTTCGACCACTTGGAAGAATTGCGGCGGCGAATTTTTTATTCTCTCGCAGCGCTCGCGGTGGGAATGGTCGGCTGTTTTTTAGCCGTCAAGCCGATCGTGCAATTGTTGGAAATTCCAGCGACTGGGGTCAAATTTCTACAACTGGCGCCGGGGGAATACTTTTTCGTTTCGCTCAAAGTAGCGGGATACAGCGGTTTGTTGGTCTCAAGTCCTTTCATTCTCTACCAAATTATCCAATTTGTTTTACCGGGACTGACACGCCGGGAACGTCGGGCGATCGGACCGGTTGTGTTAGGATCGAGCGTCTTGTTCGTTGCGGGATTGGTGTTTGCCTATTTGGCGTTAATTCCCGCTGCCCTCAATTTCTTCGTCAGTTACGGTTCGGGGGTGGTAGAGCAGCAGTGGTCGATCGATCGCTACTTTGAATTTGTTCTTCTGCTTCTCTTCAGTACCGGATTGGCGTTTCAAATTCCGGTGGTGCAAGGCTTGCTGGGTTTGTTGGGCATCGTCACCTCCCGGCAAATGCTGTCGGGGTGGCGGTATATGGTCTTGGCGGCTGTCCTGTTGGGTGCAATCCTAACCCCTTCGACCGATCCCCTCACCCAAAGTTTGCTCGCCGGAGCGGTGGTGGGACTGTATCTTGCGGGAACGGGTTTGGTTAAACTTCTCGGTCGCTAAGACGTTCGAGGGTGACCTCTATACAAAGTTCTTTATCAAGTTCTTTATCAAAGTTGCAGCTTTCGTTCGCGCAGTGACTCCGTTGGGGTAGCGGAAATTCGCAGACCCAAAAACCTAGATCGACGAGAAGATTGCGTGTCGAGAGTTTTAGCGGACGGCTGACAGCTAATAGCTATCTGCAAAAAAAAACGCCCAGATAAAATCCAGGCGTTGCCATCAGGGTGCATCTACTGAAAGAATTATAACATGGAGGGCATAACCCCTCACCCCGTTTAACGAATCTTTATAAATTAAGATCGATCGCCACAAAATATACCGATTTTTTTTGACTTCGATCCGCATATCCAGCAATTGAATTGGTAAAGAAATTCTCCGAATTACCGAGGTTTTATTGCAAGAATCGGGTGTTTATCGAGCGGATTTTAGGGGCGATTGATCGCTTTAAATTTCTCCCAGTATGGGGCGATCTCGATCACCCCATACCCAAAAAATCAGCTTATATCGGTTCTTGTCCGGAGACCACTGGAGCGATTTTTCGGAGTTCTAAGTCAGGGACATCTTCTTGAAGTTGCTGTACGTTCCATTCGTTGCGGAATAGCAAAACGGGACGATCCCAGCTATCTTTGACGGCAACGGTATTGAATAAGCGTCCGGCTTTCTCCAAAGCTTCCCAACCGCCAGCCACCCAACGCGCCACGGAAAACGGCAAAGGTTCCAGCCGAGTTTCCACCCCGTATTCGTTTTGCATCCGGAATTGGACGACCTCGAATTGTAGTTGACCGACGGCTGCCAAAATCGGATCGCGTTTGGACTCGTCTACCGAATACATAATTTGTACGGCGCCTTCTTCTCGCAGTTCGGAAACACCTTTATGAAACTGTTTGAATTTCGAGGGATTGACGTTTCTTAAATAGGCGAAAAGTTCGGGAGAAAAGCAGGGAATTCCTTCGTATTCTAATTTTTTCCCGGTATAAATCGTATCGCCGATCGCAAAGACACCGGGATTATTTAAACCGATGACATCGCCGGGATACGCCTCCTCGATCGACTCTCGATCTTGCGCGAATAGCTTTTGGGGACGGGATAAACGCACGGTTTTTCCAGTGCGCGCGTGGTTCACCGTCATGTCTTTTTCAAACTTGCCGCTACAGACGCGCACAAAGGCGATACGATCGCGGTGTTTCGGGTCCATATTGGCTTGCAACTTGAAAACAAATCCCGTAAATTCCTCGTAGGTGGGGGAAATTTCCTCGCGGGTACTGCGGCGAGAACCGGGTTTAAGCGCGTATTCCAAGAAAGCATCGAGGAAGAGTTGCACCCCGAAATTGGTCATGGCACTCCCGAAGAAAACCGGGGTCATTTTTCCGGCATGGACTTGTTCTAAATCCAGGTCTGCCCCCAATTCTTCCAAAATTTCTAACTCGTCTTTGAATTGGTAATACAAATCGGATTCTAATAAGTCTTCGATGCGGGGGTCGCCGAGATCGATGACAGTATCTTCCGCTTGTTTGCTGCCGTGTGCCGATCGCTCGAAGAGGTGAATTTTGCGGTGGCGGCGATCGAACACTCCTTTAAAGCGATCGCCAGCACCGATGGGCCACGTCACCGGATAGGTGGTCAATCCCAATTCCTTTTCGATTTCGTCGAGCAATTCCAACGGATCGCGACTGGGACGATCCATTTTATTAATAAAGGTAAAAATCGGGATTGATCGCATTTGGCAAACCTCGAACAGCTTCCGGGTTTGCGGTTCGAGTCCTTTTGCCGCATCTTCCAACATCACCGCATTGTCTGCCGCCGCCAAAGTGCGATAGGTATCTTCGCCGAAGTCTTGGTGTCCCGGCGTATCCAACAAATTCACCTGAGCGCCGCCATACTCGAATTGCAGCACCGTTGAAGTAATGGAAATGCCGCGTTGTTGTTCCATTTCCATCCAGTCTGACGTGGCGTGGCGCTGGGTGCGACGCGCTTTCACGGAACCCGCTTGGTGAATGGCGCCTCCGTACAGCAGCAGTTTTTCAGTGAGAGTGGTTTTCCCGGCGTCGGGGTGAGAGATAATCGCAAAATTGCGGCGGCGATCGACTTCGGTTTGCAGTTCGGTTTGGAGTTCGGCGGTCATGAGGCAGATAGCGTGTCGGCGTTCATAGTTTAGCAAAGTTTATCGTCTGTGCGATCGAGCTCATCCCTGCGGGTTTTAAGCACTACGCAACGGATGCCCTTATGGCAAAAGGCAGAAGATAAACGTTAGTTATCCACCGTTAATAATTCCCGCGCGGCTGCCAGCAAATCCGCTTCGATTTCCTTGAGATCCTCGCGATTTTCCAGGTAAGTTTTCAGTGCCTCCAGGGGGTCGATGCTGCGACCGATTCCCAACGATGGAATGCGCGGTTTAGCGAGTTGGCTGACCAATTCCGGCTGAATGGTGTAGCTGTGTGCCGGACTTAACGCTTCCCGCAATCCGTTAAGATCGATCGCGTCGAGACGATCGGGACGAATCTTATAACTCAGGCGCACCACGGCATCGGCGATCGGTTTTTTCGCCAGGGTGGCAATTAAGACCGCTTGGGGATCTTCCGCATCGGAAACATCGATCGATAAGGTTTGAAACGATCGCACCGCCAACGGACAAAATTCCCACGTCGCGCGACCCCGTTCCACCTCCACCATCACGTATCCCTTCTCTTCTTTCTCCTCGCTAAAATCCACCCGTTCGATACTGCCGGGATAAATCACTGGCGGATCGTTGGTGGGATTGAGATTTTGATGCTTGTGAACGTGACCCAGCGCCACGTAATCGAACTCGGGACGGATGAGGAGAGATAGGGGAATGGTAAACCCTTTGCTGACTGCCAGATACCGTTCTGCACCGAATCGCGCCTTGTCCGCCATCAAATGACCCAGCAGTATCGTCGGCACGTTGGAATCGAGTTGGCGAATTTCCCCTTCCAGCGCCACCCGCAGACGATCAAGCAATAACTCGTGTACCTCCGCCAGGGACAACCCCTCCGTTTCCGGACGAGTCAGCAGCGTCGATTTGCTCAACCACGGCAAGGCGATCACCTGTACGTCCCCGTTGCGCGTGGCGATCCGATGGGTGTGCAGGGAGTCCCCCACCACAAACCCCGGAACCCCCAAGGTGCGGTAGATGCACAAACTGGCACTGCCTTGCGCTTGGGAATAGCGATCGTGGTTTCCCACCAGCAACACCGTGGGAATCTGTCGTTCGGCTAAGCGGCGAAACTGACTGGCAAAGGCTTCAGCCACGTAAGGCGGCGGCGTCGCGTCGGGAAACGCATCCCCACCGAACAGAACCAAATCCACCGACTCCGCCAAGGCGCGATCGATACACCGACCCAACGTCCCCATAAAATCTTCCAGCCGCGTATTCAACCCCGTCTCCGGATTTATCCGTCCGTGGGAAAAACCGCTTCCCATATGGATGTCCGAAAGGTGCAAAATTTTAACCATAAGACAAAGGGGTCATGGGTCATGGGTCATGGGTCATTTGTTATTTGGGGTTGGGGGTTGGGAGTTGGGAGTTTGGGGTTTGGGGTTTGTAATTGCTAGTTGCGCTTTCGCGCTTTTGCTTTCTTCTTCCCCTGCCTCCCCGGCTCCCCTGGCTTCCCCGGCTCCCCCGGCTTCCCCGGCTCAAGACAGCTCTCTTTTCCCCTTACTTTCACCCCCCCTGTAACTACCCTCGAGAGGGATCGTCGGCGCGGAAGGTAACCTCTTCCACCGCGCCTAACTCTCCCATCTTTTTGGCTTGGGAACCGTTGTGAGTAATCAGAATGCCTCCGGCATTCCCCGCCGAGATCGTCAACTGTTCGTTCGCTTCCCAGGTGTGCTTTCCTTCCGATAACGTGCCTTCAAATGCCACTTTGCCGTCTGACGTTACCGAAATCCACGAGGCTTCGGTAACGGTGATTTCTACCTGCACTTTTTGGGATTTCGGGGGTGCGGTTTGAGCAGACACCATCTTAGCTTGAGGTTTGGCAGTAGCGTTGCTTTTCGGAGTCTCTGACTTCGATGGAGCTTCGACGGTGTTGCTGTCGGCACTTGGCGATGGAGTATCGCTCCTAGAAGAATTCATCGAATGAGACAGACTGCTGATGGAAAACACCACCAACCCTACGTACAACATATAGAGGTGTAGGGGTCGCAATTGTGCTGCCGGAGAAGTTTGCCAATTAGAGGGTTTGGGTCGATCGACCTTAGAGATCGGGAACTGACTGGCAAATTCCGTACCATCCAATCCCAACGCATCGGCAAATCGACGAATAAACCCTCGGACGTAAACGGGTTCGGGGAGTTCTGCCAAGTTTCCCGTTTCGATCGCCCCTAACACTTTCGGAGCGATGAGAGTTCGCGCGGCAACGTCATCGAGAGACAGCATTTGAGATTGGCGCACTTGGTACAATCGATCTCCCAATTCAGCAAGGATATCGGCAGGCGTGGGTTCGCTATCGGATTTGGTTTTTTGCAACAGGTTCCACAGCCTTTGTTTGAAGGAAAAGGAGGGACGAGTTTCTTCGGTTTTAGAGGTTTCGATCTCGATCGGTTCGGGTGCGAGCTTCTCGGTTGCGGATGTCTCGGTGTCGAATCTCTCGACGATCTCGAACGAGTCGGCATCGAGTTTCTCAGCTTCAGATGTCTCGGTGTCAAACTTCTCGCGTTCGAGATTTTCGGTTTTAGATTTCTCAGTCTCGTCTTTTAACGTGTTCCAGTCGTCTGTAACTTCTGAAATTTGGGATAGTTTGGTCTTGACGTTCATCTCCTATACTCCTCTAGCTCTGACACCACCTTTCTCGATGATTTTATTCCGAGTTGCGCGTGCAAGGCATCGATCTCGGAAGAATCAAGGGTTCGATACTGCCCCCTCGACAACTCGGGTCGATGGGGAGGCTGAAGTTGGATCGGACCGATCGCCGTTCGGTGCAATCGATCGACGGGATATCCCAACAACTCCGCCACTCGACGAATTTGTCGATTTCTGCCTTCGGTGAGCATGACTTCGACTAGCGTTCGCTCTCCCGGAACGCTCTTGAGAACTCGAAGGCGAGCGGGTTGAGTGGGACGTCCGTCCAGGGGAACCCCTTGCCGCCACCGTTCCAAAATGGACTCGGGCGGATTTCCGTGTAGCCAAACCCGATAAGTTTTGGCAATCTGATGGCGGGGATGCGTTAGGTGGAAGGTTAAGGCTCCATCGTTGGTTAAGAGCAACGCCCCAGTCGAATCGGCATCCAGGCGTCCGACGGGATGGATGCCCTGGCGGAGTGACGGAGGCAGTAGCTCGATAACGGTTTTTCGCCCTTGGGGATCGAAACAGGTGGAGACGACTCCAGGGGGCTTGTGTAAGAGGAGGTAGACGAGTTCGGGTCGGTGTCGTTGTCCCAAGGGAATTCCATCGACCTCGATGCGATCGGTATGGGGATCGGCTTTGCGTCCCAAACAAACGGTTTGACCGTTGACCCGCACTCGTCCTTGCGAAATCAGTTGTTCGGCTCGCCGACGCGAGGCAATGCCCCATTGGGAAAGGAGTTTTTGCAGCCGTTCCTCCATAAATACGGGATGACGCCGTGGTTTTTGCGACTTCAACGATAGTTTAACGGGAATCAGTAGAAATTCAACTTCAAGCTGACTATGTACAAATATTACAGGAGTCTCGCGAGATTGGGGACATTTTAGCGGGAAAATCCCGGATCTCGAT
The DNA here is from genome assembly GCA_015295945.1 of Oscillatoriales cyanobacterium M59_W2019_021. Taxonomy (GTDB): domain Bacteria; phylum Cyanobacteriota; class Cyanobacteriia; order Cyanobacteriales; family Geitlerinemataceae; genus DVED01. The sequence goes on from DVED01000149.1 coordinate 61,236, forward strand.
CGCAGGTTTTGAGCGATCGCGTAGCGACTCCATAGGAGGATGGCACGCACCCTCAAGATCGATCCGAAAGTCTGGTTTCTCGTCAGTCTATCGACATTGTACGGGCATCCCGATTAGTCTATATATAGCTATGAGCAATTCGCCCCTAGCCGTTAGCCAAGAGAGCGATATCCCTTGGATGCAGCCTCTACTTAGGTTTGAGGGTTTTGGGAAGTCCAGTCCAATGCCGAAACTCTAACGTCTACAGCTAAAGTGGGCTTGGCGACTCGGGTTTCCCAGCCGCCCGGTAGCGACTCAACTCCGATATAGAAATTTCGATTACCTTTCATGCAAAGCGAAGCGTTTAGCGAGCTATTTCCCCTATTCAGTGCCGGGAACCCAGAAACCTTGGACTGGTTGCTTTCCGTGGCTGACGAACACGAATATCCCCCCAATCGAGCCGTGTTGCTAGAAGATGCGTGGGGGAATGCCGTATACTTCATCGTGTCCGGCTGGGTCAAAGTTCGACGCCTCTCTGGAGACGATGCCGTGACCCTTGCCATTTTGGGGCGGGGCGATCTATTTGGCGAAATGGCAATCCTCGACGAGTCGCCTCGATCGACCGATGTCATTGCCATGTCGGCGGTGAAACTGCTTAGCGTCTCGGCTCAGCGGTTTATCCAAACCTTGTTCAAGGATGCCCAACTGCACCATCGGATGCTGCAACTCATGGTGCGCCGATTGCGCCAGACCAATCTCCGCTTTCAGATGCGCAACCGCCCCCCTGCGGTCAAACTGGCTAACACTTTGGTCAATCTCGCGGAAAACTACGGCGACAAACTGGAAAAAGGCACGCAAATTTATAACATCGATTTCAAGGATTTAGCGGACGTAACGGATATCGGGGTTGAAGAAACTCGGAAAATCATGGAAAAATTGGGTGGTAAGGGTTGGATCGAGATCGACGAAAGTGCCAATGCGATGTATCTGACCAATCTCAAACAGTTGACCCACCTTGCCGGACATATGGGGTGAGGAGTTTGGGAGCAGGGGAGCTTTCTTGAGCCGGGGGAGCCGGGGAAGAAGACAGTGACCAGTTACTAGTGAGGGGTCATAGATACCAGCCCTCAATCTAAAATTCCCAAACCCCAAACCCCAAACTCCCAACCCCCAACCTCAAATGACAAATGACAAATGACCAATAACCCATGACTGAAGCGATCGATCGGCGTCCGATTCCCGAAACCCAGACAACCGTTACGCTCGAGTATCGGGTTGCCATGCCGCAACCGGAGTCCCATCTGTTTGAGGTGACGTTGCGGGTGGGGGGGTGGTCTGAAGATCGCCTCGATCTCAAGTTTCCGGTGTGGACGCCGGGATCGTATTTGATCCGGGAGTATGCCAAGCACTTACAGGATTTTGGGGCGGAGGATCTCGAGGCACGCTCGCTCGTTTGGCGCAAGGTGAGTAAAAATCACTGGCAAGTGGAGACGGCGGGAATTGCCGATATTGTGGTGCGCTACCGGATCTTTGCCAACGAACTCACGGTACGCACCAACCACCTGGACGGAACCCACGGTTATTTTAATGGGGCGGCTCTATTTTTCTTCGTTCCCGGTTTCGATCGCCAGCCGATGCGCGTCCAAATCGTTCCGCCTCATGCCGATTGGCGCATTGCTGCGGCTTTGCCGGAAGTTGCCCCGCAAACGTTCCAAGCGGCGGATTTTGACGAATTAGTGGACAGTCCGTTTGAAATCGGCATTCATCGCCGCTACGACTTTCATGCGGCGGGGAAACCGCACAGTTTGGTGGTGTGGGGATCGGGGAATTTGCCGGCGGAAAAAGCGATCGCCGATATCGAGCGGATTATCGAAGTCGAAGCGGAATTATTCGGCGGATTGCCGTACGATCGCTACCTGTTTTTACTCCATCTTTCGGGTAACGGTTTCGGCGGTTTGGAACATAAAACCAGTTGCACGCTCAATTACCCGCGTTTGGGTTTCCGCCATCCCGACAAGTACAACCGCTTCATGCAATTGGTCGCCCACGAATTTTTTCACTTGTGGAATGTCAAGCGGATTCGTCCCAAAGAGTTAGAAGTGTTCGACTACGAAGGAGAAAATTACACGCCGTCTCTATGGTTTTGCGAGGGGACAACTAGCTACTACGATACGATTTTGCCCTATCGAGCGCAGGTTTACGACCTCCCGGCTTTTTTGAGCATTCTCGGCAAAGATCTCTCGCGATTTCTGACGACGCCCGGTCGCCGGGTGCAACCGTTGGACGAGTCGAGTTGGGATGCGTGGATTAAATTATATCGCCGGGATGCCAATAGCGATAATTCCCAAATTTCCTACTATTTGAAAGGGGAAATGGTGTCCTTTTTGTTGGAGTTGCTCATTCGCCGCCATTCGGACAATCGCCGATCGCTCGATGATGTCCTGCGCCAACTGTGGAAGCGGTTCGGTCGCGACGAAGTTGGATTTAGCGCCGACGAGTTGAAAGGAATTTTGGAAACCGTCGCCAATACCAATCTAGATGATTTTTACCGACGCTATATTTTCGGAACGGAAGAATTGCCCTTCGACGAGTATCTCGAGCCGTTTGGCTTGAAGTTAAAAGCCCAAACCGACGATCGCCTGCCCTTTTTGGGGATGCGGACGGTCACGAATAACGGTAGGACGATCGTTGAGTTTGTCGAAGCCGGATCTCCCGCCCAAAAAGCCGGACTGGATGCCGGGGACGAATTACTGGCGATCGATGGAATTCGCGTTTCGGGGGAGCAGTTAAACGAGCGGCTGGCAGACTACCGAGCGGGAGATCGGATTGCGGTGGGTATTTTCCATCAAGACGAACTTCGCACCCTGCGCGTGACCCTCGCGCCACCGCGTCCTAGCACTTATCGATTGGTTCGAGTCGATCGCCCGACAGCGACTCAAGCCCAACTGTTTGAAGGTTGGTTGGGTGTTTCCCTGTCGTCGCTGTAGGTGCGCTGCCGGACTAAGATAGCCGGGGAAAACTGGGCAAGTCTAAGTTTGCCAGGGATTGGCGTTTGAACAGCGACGGAGAATTTTCCGGGAGATCGAAATCCTCGTCAGACTCGTCATCGTCGGCAGACCGTTCGGATTGATCGCCGTTCAAGAGGGTCTCCATCTCGGGAGCTTTCCCGTTCGTTGGCGCGTTGGCGGAAAATTCGGGGGGGTTGCCGTCCCCGTTGTCGGGGTCGATGGAAAAAGCCGAGGGCGCACTCTCGGTCGATTCGGTTTTCGGGAGCGGCGGGGAAAAGGAGGGTGGTGGGGTGTGGGCAGAAGAGGAGAATAAAAATTGCGCGGACGGGCGATCGCTGTTGGGGGTCGATCGTTGCTGGGCTTCAGCCTCCAAGCACTTTTCCAAGGCGGCTTTGAATTGGAGAGCGTGGCGTTGTTGGCGCTGTAAGCGCGATCGCAACTCCTGGCAGGTATGTTCGATTTGCTGGAGTTGATGGGTTTTCTCTTGATATCGCTGTTGGGTGAGGGCTTGTTCTTGCTCCATTTGCAAGATCCGCTCCTGGTAAGCGTTCAACTTATTGCGGATCGCATCGACCAACAGCCGCTGTCGATCGTCGCGCGATCGATCGCTGGCGAAACTGGTAATTTCCTCCACGGGAGCCGAGGCGTTGCGCTCGGCTGCTTTCATCCGCTCTAACTGGGTTTCTAAATCCCGGACTCGCTGCACGAGTTGGGCTTCGCGCTGACGCAATTCCTCGATCGTCGCGATCGCCGATTCGAGATCGGGGGGATCGTCGGGGGCATCGGGTTCCGTCCCCGATCGCCCCAAGGTCTCGATCGTCATCGTACCGGGAAACTCGACGGTTGCCCAGCCTTCCTCAGACGATCGGATTTTTGGGGTATCAGCTTCACTCATCCTCTTGCTCCAAACTGTCAGTATTCAGGCTGTCGTCCAGCATGACGGCTTCTTGCATTTGCCCGATCGCTCTGGGGCGATCGCACCTCATCTCCTAATTCAGTCTAATACGATTTTTCGGCGGAGTGCGGAGAATACCCGCTGGGAAATCACCCGTTCCCCCCGGAAATGACGGTACTTTTCGGGGGGTAAACGTCGGATCTTCGATCGATTTTTCCGAGGGGGATCGCATGGCTACAACCCCGTCAGGCAGGCACGCTAGGTCGTTTTCCGGTGCGAATTCGCCGATCGACCCTCGAGGTCGATCGTGTTTAAAATGGGAAAGCGGGTCACGCCTGTGGGGATTAAGAAATTTGAATTTTAAATTTGCAATTGTTAGCGACCTGCACGTTGCTGTACCGCATACGATTTGGGATCATCCGGGTCGCTTCCATTTGGTGGAAGTCAGCATTCCGGCGTTGGAGTCGATTCTCGATCGCCTCAGCGGACTGGATTTAGATTTTTTGCTGGTTCCCGGCGATTTGACACAGCACGGCGAACCGGACAATCACGCCTGGTTGAGTCGGCGTTTCGCGCGGTTGCCCTATCCGGTGTACGCCATTCCGGGCAATCACGACATTCCGGTTCCCCACGGCGACGACACCTCGATCGCTCCCGAGGCGTTTCCGGGCTACTACCGCCACTGCGGCTACGAGGGGACGGACGAACTGTACTACACCCGCGAAATTTTACCGGGGGTGCGGCTGGTGGGTCTCAACTCCAACCCGTTCGACGAGAACGGCGTTCAGCAGGGCTATTTGGATGAGGCTCAACTGGCGTGGCTGCAAGACGTGTTAGCCGACACTCGCGATGAGTTGGTGTTGGTGATGGTTCACCACAATGTCGTCGAACACGTGCCTTACCAGTCGAAAACCCCGATGGGAAAGCGGTATATGCTCGATAATGCTCCCGAGTTGCTACGAATTTTGCGATCGGCGGGGGTGCGACTGGTGTTTACCGGACACCTGCACGCTCAGGATATCGCGTGCGATCGCGGCGTCTACGACATCACCACAGGCTCGTTAGTCAGCTATCCACATCCTTACCGCATTTTGGAGTTTCGGACGGATTCCTGGGGCTGTCAGTGGCTGCAAATTCAATCGGAACGGGTGGTCTCTGTCCCCGGTTGGTCTTCGCTACCTCGGATGTCGCGGCAGTGGATGGGCGATCGCTCGCGTCCCTTCATGCTGCGCTTGCTGACGGAACACCCCCTGAATTTATCCTTGGAGGAAGCCGAACCCCTCGTTCGGCATTTGCGCTACTTCTGGGCGGATATCGCTGACGGCGACGCCCACTTTGAGTTCCCTCACTTTCCCCCCGGCATCCGCCAGTTCTTCGAGTCGTTTAGCGCCATCGACGATCGCGGGGTTTTCTGCGCGATCGATAATCATATCGCGTTGAAGTTGCAATAAGTAATCAGTTCTAGTAGGGGACGAGCCAGATAAACTTTTTCGATCGTCTGGGTGCGTCTTTAGTATAATTCTGAAGCGACTGGCGATCGAAGATCGCTCGTCTGCCAACGGGAAGTGCGAGTGAAGCTTTTCGCAGATCTTTGTATGCTGTGATTAATATTGCGATATCTACAAACTTGCAACATTCTTGAAAATTACAAACTTTTATAGTTGACAAGAGCGCGTAGCGCTAACTCCTAAACTTCTGTAACTCCTAGAAAATTCCCAACTTCTGAACTTCTCAAAACCTATGTCTTTCGTCGGATTACACATTCACAGCGACTATAGTTTACTCGATGGGGCGAGCCAACTTCCGCCACTGATCGATCGGGCTTTAGAATTAGGAATGCCGGCGATTGCCCTAACCGACCACGGAGTCATGTATGGTGCGGTGGAACTGATTAAGGTTTGTCGCGATCGGGGAATCAAACCGATTATCGGCAACGAAATGTACGTGATTAACGGCGATATTACCAAGAATGAACGCCGTCCTCGCTATCACCAAGTTGTCCTGGCAAAAAATACCCAAGGTTATAAAAACTTAGTAAAATTAACCTCTATTTCTCATCTTGAAGGATTTCAAGGTAAAGGGATTTTTGCACGCCCTTGTATTAATAAAGATTTACTGGCACAATATCACGAAGGATTGATCGTTACCAGTGCTTGCTTGGGGGGAGAAGTTCCCCAAGCCATTCTCAAAAGACGTCCCGATGCCGCGCGAAAAGTGGCGCAGTGGTATAAGGATACTTTTGGCGAAGATTACTACTTGGAAATTCAGGATCACGGTTCTCCAGAAGATCGGATTGTCAATGTCGAAATCGTTAAAATTGCCAGAGAATTAGGCATTAAAATTATCGCCACTAACGATTCTCATTATATTTCCTGTAACGATGTCGAAGCGCACGATGCCTTGCTTTGCATCCAAACCGGGAAGCTGGTGACGGAAGACAAACGACTGCGTTATAGCGGGACGGAATATTTAAAGTCTGCCGAAGAAATGGCGCAACTTTTTCGCGACCATCTAGACGACGATACCATTCGAGAAGCGATCGCCAATACCCTAGAAGTTGCCGATAAAGTTCAAGGGTATAATATTTTTGGGGAAACCCGCATTCCCAACTTTCCCATTCCCTCGGGTTATACTGCCGATACTTATGTCGAAGAACTGGCTTGGAAAGGATTGTTAGAACGGCTGAACGCTCGATCGCGATCGGAACTCAAACCCGAATATAAAGAACGGCTGGAATACGAGTTAAAAATAATCCAGCAGATGGGATTTTCCACCTACTTTCTCGTCGTATGGGATTATATCAAATTCGCACGCGATCGCGGAATTCCCGTCGGTCCAGGACGCGGTTCGGCAGCGGGATCTTTGGTTGCCTATACGTTACGAATTACCAACATCGATCCCGTTCACCATGGCTTACTCTTCGAGCGATTTCTCAATCCCGAACGCAAATCAATGCCGGATATCGACACCGACTTTTGCATCGAACGCCGAGATGAAGTGATCGACTACGTAACCCAAAAGTATGGCAAAGATCGGGTCGCGCAAATTATCACCTTCAACCGCATGACCTCCAAGGCGGTATTAAAAGATGTCGGTCGAGTTTTGGACATTCCCTACAAACAAGCTGATCGCATGGCGAAATGGATTCCGGTTTCTCGGGGTAAGCCGGAAAAATTGAAAGTGATGATTTCCGACGAAACCCCCGCACCGGAATTTAAAGAAGCTTACGATAGCGATCCGATCGTCCGCCGTTGGGTAGACATGGCAATTCGCATTGAAGGAACGAACAAATCCTCGGGAGTTCATGCGGCGGGGGTGGTCATTTCTGCCGATCCCCTCGATGAAATCGTTCCCCTGCAATTGAACAAAGAAGGCGGCGTCACCACTCAGTATTCTATGGAAGAGTTAGAGTCCTTGGGAATGCTGAAGATGGACTTTTTGGGTCTGAAGAACTTGACGATGATCCAGAAGACGATCGATCTGATCAAGGAGACTCGAAATTTAGAGATCGATCCCGATCGATTGCCGATCGAAGAACGCAAAGCACAGGCGATTTTTGCCCGCAGCGAGAACCCCAAAATGCCGAAAGATATTCAAAATACCTACCAAATTTTATCGGCAGGTCAGTTGGCGGGGATTTTTCAGTTGGAATCGTCGGGAATGCGCCAAGTGGTGCGAGATCTCAAACCGTCGAGTATCGAAGATATTTCCTCAATTTTGGCGCTCTATCGTCCCGGACCTCTGGATGCGGGTCTGATTCCCCAGTTTATCAACCGCAAACACGGTCGAGAAGCCATCGAATTTCAGCATTCTTTGTTGGAACCCATTTTGCAAGAAACCTACGCCGTCATGGTCTATCAAGAGCAGATTATGAAAATCGCTCAGGAATTGGCGGGTTATACCCTCGGCGAAGCGGATTTGCTGCGGCGGGCTATGGGGAAAAAGAAAATTGCGGAAATGCAGAAGCAGCAGGAAATTTTTATCGATGGTGCGACCAAAAATGGGGTGAAAAAAGCCCTGGCTGAAGAATTATTCGCGCAAATGCTCAAGTTTGCGGAATATTGCTTCAATAAATCCCACTCCATGGCATACGGATACGTCACCTATCAAACCGCATATTTGAAGGCAAATTATCCCGTGGAGTACATGGCAGCATTGCTGACTGCCAATAGCGGTACGCAAGATAAAGTGCAGAAATATATCGCCACCTGCACGAATATGAATATCCAAATTGACCCGCCGGATATCAATCGTTCGGGAGTGGATTTTACGCCAGTCGATCGCAAAATTTTGTTTGGATTGTCGGCAGTGAGAAATATCGGTCAAGGGGCGATCGAATGTATTTTAGCAGCGCGAGAAAAAGATGGAGAATTTAAATCTCTGGCAGATCTGTGCGATCGCGTTGATTTGCGAACGGTTAATCGTCGAGCCTTGGAAGCCTTAATTAAATGCGGTGCGTTAGATAAAATCGAACCCAATCGCCATCAATTGATGGAAGATTTAGAATTGGTGATGGACTGGGCGCAATCTCGTGCCAAAGATAAAGCTTCGGGTCAGGGGAATTTATTCGATTTGATGGGAGAAGAACAAAAAACTCCGGAAAAAGGCGGGTTTGAGTCGGCTCCGAAAGCGAAACCCGTCCCTGATTATCCGGCAATGGAAAAGTTGAAGCTGGAGAAAGAATTGCTGGGATTCTACGTTTCCGAGCATCCGTTACAGCAGATTCAACAATCGGCAAAATTAATCGCACCCGTAGATTTGAACGATTTAGAAGATCGTCCCGATGGCAGTTTGGTGAGTGCTGTAGTCATGCTTAGTGCGGTGAAGTTAATTCTGACGAAAAAGGGCGATCGCATGGCGATTTTGCAATTGGAAGATTTGACGGGACAAGTGGAAGCGGTGGTGTTTCCCAAGGTGTACGAACGGGTGCAGTCGTTGATTCAACCGGATGCGCGATTAATCGTATGGGGAAAGGTCGATCGCCGCGACGAACAGCCCCAACTGGCGATCGAAGATGCCGAAGCCATCGAACAAGTGCATATGGTGATGGTGGAACTAACGCCGCAACAAGCCAGTACGGTGGAAGAGCGCTATCGCCTCAAAGAAGTGCTGCAAAAGCAGATTAAAGACCCAAAATCGTCAAAAATCCCGGTTGTCGGCATCGTCAACGGCGGACAAAAACGCCACGTCGTCCGCTTTGGCGACCAATTCCGCGTCCCCGATTACACCAATACGGTGAACGCTTTGAACTACGCTGGATTCCGCGCCGAAGCGAAACCTTTGCTGGCGTAACGAGAAAATTGGTGACGCGACATCGCACTTCGATCGATTTCAGTGTCAGTTAATTGAGAATGGTATCATTTAGGTAACGAGTTTACAGGGTTTTAGCGATGTGCTATACTTCGTTTTATAGCTACCGCTTTAAAAACTTATCGTACGTAAATCTATTTGAGAAAGAACGAAGGGGAAGCCAATCAACTAAATCCTCATCAAATTCTCATATCAGCATCTGGTGGCTTTCAGAATCGAATGTCATTTTAGATACAGACAAATCAATCGATGGGGAAATTCTTATGAAACGCCAATTCTTCAACCAACTGACCGCGATCGCCGCTAGTGCCAGTCTCGCCTTTTTGGGAGGAGCAACGATCGCTAACTCTGCCAATGCCGCCACGCTTACCGACGGCAACGCCACTCAAACTCAAATGATGTGCCATCCCAACCAAGGCGATCCCATCGGCAGACAGTGCCAATCTCGATAATTTTAAGAACGGCGCGATCGACTGGTAAACTGACCGTGCATATTCACGACATAGGGAACAAAATAGGTCAAAACTCCCGAAATCCACCGATCGCGCGTCATCTTTCGATTTAAGAATTCCGCTCCGTGGTTAATCGCAAATAACAAAGATCCCACGACTATAGCAACTTTCAGTGCCGACGGCACGAACTCCGGATCGGACAAACTTACAAGATAACTTTTAGCTTTCTTCATATCGCAAACATGGGTTTCTCTAAAATGGGTAACGCGCTCCTCGTTATCCATTTTTTTTGTTTTCTTGTAATAAGTTATAAAACAGCCTCCATTAACATGACTTCCCAAACCAATCGCGGTTGCACGTAACTGCGAAGATAGTGGCGTGCATTTTCGAGAGATTGCAGCGGCGATACGCGAATACTTCCCTGGAGAAACTGTTGCCAGTAAATCTGTTGTAAGTAATCTAGTAACCACAGTTGATCGGGGATATCTAAAGTCGAGCTAATTTCTCGTGCTAACATCATTGCTTCTGAGATCGATCGGGGCAATTGCGTCACTTTCGATAATAATTCTGGGGGAATATTTTCTAATTGCTTCCAAGCGGCGATCGCCGCTCCCGGACTACCTTGCGCTGCGGATAAAATCGTTCGATCGTGCAAAATTTCTTCGTATCCCGTTTGTCGTAAAACTCGTTCCATATCTTCAGAACAAAGACGATAAAAGGGAATGCGCTGGCAGCGAGAAACGAGAGTTTGCAACAGCGATTCCACCGAAGGTGCGAGTAAAATTAGTGTCGCGCGTCCCGGTTCTTCTAAGGTTTTAAGCAATCCATTTGCTGCCGATTCTCCCATGGTTTCTGCACCTTCTAGGACGATCGCGCTGCGAGGTGCTTCCAACGGCGGACGACTGAGAAATCGGGTAATATTGCGAATTTGCTCTAACCGAATTTGCGGTGCAAATTTGCGTTTTAACCCCGCTTCTTCAGCTTCTTTTGGAGAATAAATTTTGCCATTGTAAGAGTAGCTAGGTTCGACCCACAGAAAATCGGGATGGTTATTGAGATCGTGACGATCGCGGTCTCCTGCTAACAACAAGCGAACGAAATATCGAGCGGCGATCGATCTCCCAATACCATCGGGTCCGGCAAACAAATAGGCAGGAGCAACTCGATTTTTAGCGATCGCAGCTTTTAAGAGGGCGATCGCCGTTGGTTGTCCGATCGGTGGATCGTTACCCATTTATCGATTCCGAACAAACGGTGAAATAACTTTAACAAATTCGGCGGTTGCTTCGTACGGCATGACATTGCGACCGGGAGCGATCGCCCCATCGCAATTGGATAAATTGTTGCGGTAATCACTCAACCGTTGTTCGGCAGTATCGGTTTTCCCAGTCTTGCTAATTCCCGAAGCTTTTTCGCCAAACACTGCAAAAATAGGTGGCTTTAAATTTGCCAAATCTTCTCGATAATTTTTGCGCCAAAATCCGGCTAAAAATGAGAAAACAGCGTAACGACTGGCTAAATTACGAGACCCTTCATCTAACATTTTCAACCATTGGGCATCTACATCGTTCTCATCGCCGAACAGTTGCCGAATCGAGAACGATCGCACGAACTTTTCTCGTCGAGCATAACGGTAAAAGAGATTACCTAAAGGGGAATCGAATAACAAATTCCAACTTAATTTTTGTTGCAATGGATTCCCCGCTTCTGTCATTAACGACCAAGACGGCGGTCCGGATAAGACTACACCTTTTACGCGATCGGGTTCGAGATTTGCTAGGGCGATCGCCACGGGAAATAATGCCCCTTGGACAACTAAAATAACGGGTTTTTGAATGACCGTTTGGATAAAAAACTGTAACTGTTTTGCCCAATCTTCTGGGGAATAGGCAGCACGAGGCATGGCACTGTCACCGCATCCGAGCAAGTCGGGATTGTAGATGGGATTGCGATTGCCTGCCGCATACCACTCCTGGCAAAATCGCTGCCAAAACTTCCGAGACAATCCTACACCGATCGGGTGAATGGTTAATAAGGCGATCTCGGAATTATCGGGATGATGAACTTCATACGCACATCGATAATCTTGCCAAGTATAAAACTGAGTTTTGATCGTCATAGGAATCGATTCATACATAATTTTAATTCATACAGTAGGGGCGAATAGTATTCGCCCGAATTACACAAACTTTTCAAACATCCCGATCAAAAAAATACGGATGAAGGAAAGAATATCCCGCATTTTTCAGCTTTTGATTGGAGACATTGGCGTTGGTCGATCGACTGCTAGGTTGCGATTCATCCCAGACGATCGGTTGCAGATCGTGTTTCGATAATACCCGATCAATGAGTTCTCGACGAGTGCAACGATCGTCATCGACTAAGTTATAAATTCCCTGTAATTGATGCTGTCTGGCAAAGTCGATCGCCCGAACGATATCGTCGAGATGAATCCAATTACTTATCTCCGATCCCGCACCGGGAAGGGTCTTTCCTGCCGCACGACTAAAGATTTTTCGCAATTCGCGATCGGGACCGTAAATGCCACCCAACCGAAAAATACAAACCTGTCGATCGCTCGTCGATGCTGATAATAAAACTCGTTCGGTTTGGGCTAAAATTTCTTCTTTCTCATTCTGAGGATGAATGGCTGCGGTTTCATCCACTTTTTGCCCTTGGCGATTGCCATAGATCGCATAGCTGCCCGTATAAATAATTTGCCGCAAACTCGAATTTTCGGGTAAAATAGAAATTAAAGCCTTCGCCGTTTCTAAGTAAGTTTCGCGATAAGAAGATTGACTCGCTCCCATACAGAGAAGCAACACCTCTCGATCGGCTAAGAGCTTTTGTAAACCAGGGCGATCGTTCCCTTTCAAAACCCTGGGAATTGCGCCAATGGCTTCGAGATTGGGTATCTTTTCTGGAGTGGTTGTCGTTGCTACCACGTCCAAGTTACAGTCTCGACTCCAATACCGTCCGACGGTTCGACCCACATACCCACACCCTAAAATTGCAACTTTCATGTTTTATCTTGAGTAAAATTGCTAAATAAATCTATCGGCAAATGACCGTACATTTCGTTAATGCCGTCAGAATTGGGTGACTGACACGACACTAAAACTCCGCGTTCTCGACCTTCGTAAGCGCTCATATACCGCAAGTCGATCGTGGGATTGAACTTAATATACACCGCACTGGCGATCGACTCGAGATCCCTAGGAGGTTCGTATCCTAATGCCTGACAATACTCCCGTAATGCGGTTAACCCTTCCTCGGCATTTTTCGCACAAATCCCTAAAATTTGATATTCTGAATTTTGGGCAACTAATTGAAGAGCTTGACGAAGGCGATCGTAAGAATAGAGTTCTGAATCGCTCTCCTTTATTGTTTCGATCGATCCACGATCTGCCGGTGAATCGTTTAATAAACTATATCGTTTGAGAAGTTTTTTAGCTTCAGAAATGTTTAAAACTGGCAAGCTAGAAGTCATTTAAATAAAATTTAAAAATTGTGTTATCATGATCGATGATACTCAAATCTTAACACAACATCATTTGAGGCTTCAAGTCATGCCAGAAAAAGTTCGCAAAACCGAAGAAGAGTGGAAACAGCAGCTAACCCCCGAACAGTTCCAAGTCACTCGAAAAAAAGGAACGGAACGCGCCTTTACCGGAGAATATCATAATAACAAAGCCAAAGGAACGTACAAATGTATCTGCTGTGGAACCGAGTTATTTTCTTCGGATACTAAATTTGATTCGGGGACGGGTTGGCCGAGTTTTTGGGCGCCGGTAAATCAAGAAAACGTGCGGGAAGAAAGCGATTTTAGCTTTTTTATGCGACGAACCGAAGTTTTGTGTGCGGTATGCGACGCTCATTTGGGTCACGTTTTTAACGACGGTCCGAAACCAACCGGACAGCGTTATTGCATAAACTCAGCTGCCCTGAATTTTGAAAAAGCGCCTGAATAATCATGTGGGATCTCCTGTACTTGCAGTGATAACCCGCGCTTCTATTTTGTAGGGTGGGTTAGGCACGGGGATGATTTGTAGGAAAAGCCAATCCGTTTGAATCCGTGCCGGAACCCACCACCCGACGTGGGTTGCACAATATACACATTTGCCCCACAGTGTTGGAAGAGCCATGAGTTGCTGTAGGGGTGGGTTTTGATGACAGATATTCAGCTTAGTCCAGTAAATTGTCGCGCTTACCCGCCCCTACAATCATTTCCCCTCACTTCTTCACGCGAATTTCGCGAATTAGCGAACGGCTTCTAGCAAGCGAGAGAAGTAGAAGCGAGTGCTAGTCATCGCTTGACGCTTAATTGAAAACCCATTGTCTTGGAAAATTTTGACAATTTCGGCTTCCCGATGTTGGTACGCGCGAGTCGCTTTACTCGGTCCGGGGAAAAAATCGCCAATTTTCTTGAGAATGGTCAGTGCCAACGTTTTCGGAGCAAAGCTGAGAATCAACCGCGATTCGGCTAGCGATGCCAAATGACCGATCATTTCCGGCATTTTGTCGTCCGGGTAGTGAATCAGGACATCTAAGCAGACCACCGTGTGGTAACGACCGCTCAGCGATTCCAAATCCTGCACGGCGAAGGAGAGATTGGGGGCATCTCCCAACACGTCCCGAGCGCGACTTTGAGCCTCTCCCACCATTTTCTCGGAAATATCGCTCCCAAACACCTTCGCGCCACTTTGCGCCAGGGGAATGCTCAAGCTGCCGACTCCGCATCCCGCATCGCAAATCGATAACTCGGCTAAGTTGCCATCGGCTTGCAGCCAACTCAGTACGGTATCTACGGTTTGTTGGTGTCCCTGGCGGATATCGAGTTGAACTTTGTTGACTTCGCCGTCGCCGTAGATGCGCCGCCAGCGATCGAACCCGGTGGCATTAAAATATTCTTGAACTATGGTTTTATCGTCAGTCGCGCTCATAAATGTGGGTTGTTAAAACGATCTTCAAGGATTGTAGACTACCGCGTGCGGATTTAATTGGACATGGGGACGGGGGACTGTTCCCGGTGAGGGGGTAATCGGTTATTGTTGTCAAAGTTCCAAAAAGCGATAGACGACTACTCCCGTGCGATCGTCGTTGTCTACGGTGGCATAACCCCGTTTCACCATGTCCCGCAGCAAATCTTCCACTTCAGTAAACCCAATGCTGGTATCCATCACCGCTTGAGTCACCGAAAGCTGACCGCCTCGAGCTTGTGCGGCTTTGAGCAATTTCACCATTTGTTGTTCCCGCGTCGGTGGGGATAGGGTTTGCGTCACGGCAGCTTGAGGGGCAAGGGGCACGCCCGATTCCGACATTCCCAGTTTCGCACGCGCTTTGGTTTCGTACTCGTCCACCATCCGGGGAATCAAAAACAAATCCACCAACGACCCAATATCCCCGATCACGGGAATCATCCACAAGACCCCCGTTAGGATCTTGCCATTATAGAAGCGGTGCATCCCTTTGAGGGGTCGCAAGGACGTGCCGAGGATAAATCCCACCAACCACAGAATATACGTCGTATTCAGGCGTTTTCGCGTGTGGTCTTCTTCCTGGAGATGGACGGTACGGTTCCAGTTGTGGAGGGTTTTCCACTCCGAGGCAGGGGGTTTGGGGGGAGGGGAGGCAATGGGAATCGCGGACTTCGCCTGCAAATCTTGGAGGACAGCCGCCGCCGATTGGTATCGCCGACTGGTTCCGTTGGCGAGTAACTTATTTAAAACCCGTTTCAGGGAGGGGCTAACGCGACGATCGAACAAGTAATCTTCCCACACCCAAGCCCCTTCGCTACTATCGAACAAATCGAACGGCGGCATTTGGGTTAACAGGTGGATGCACGTCACTCCCAAACTGTACAAATCGCTGCCAAATACGGCTTTTCCCAGGGCTTGTTCCGGGGCGACGTACCCGGCAGACCCGATGACCGTTCCCGTCTGTCCCAAGGCGGTTCCCGTCGCCAATTTCGATGCCCCAAAATCCACGAGAACCAGTTGACCGTCTGGGCTGCGGCGAATGATATTTTCCGGTTTGATATCGCGGTGGATGACTTGGCGTTGGTGAACGAAGTCTAACACTGGGAGCAAGTCTTGGAGGAGTTGGCGGATTTGGGCTTCGTCGAACGCTCCTCCTTCTTCCAATTCTTGTGCCAAGTTCGGACCGTCTACAAATTCTTGAATCAGGTATTGGCGATCGTCTTGCTCGAAATGCGCCAGTAAATCGGGGATTTGGGGGTGTTTGCCCAATTCCTCCAAGCGTTGTGCTTCCCGTACGAATAAGGCAACCGCTTTCTGGAGATTCCGCGTGCCTTGTTCTTCCCGACGGAATTGCTTGATGACGCACCGGGGTTTGGAGGGTTTGTACTCATCCACGGCGAGGAAGGTGCGCCCGAATCCGCCCGAACCCAAAGGTTTGAGCGCTCGATAGCGATCGCCCAATAGCAGCACGCTACCGCAACTTTGACAAAATTTCGCTTCGGAGGAATTTCGGGGTTGTTGGCAATCGGGGTTGAGACAAAAACTCATCGGTTCTGTAAGTAGAGGTCGATCGCGCGAGAACTGACGGGTGAGAGCGGACAAATTCCGCACGGGCAAATTCCAGTCGGGCGAATGCCATATTCGCCACTACCTGTATTCTGACAAATTCTCCCGAACCCTGGCAGGCGGCGATCGATCTCCCTTTTTTGTTACAAAACTTTATATCTTGTATTAACTTGTAACTTGATCGGGCAGACTCGATCCGCATTGCCTTGATAGACTGGATTTCATAGAAAACTGAGCCTTCCCCTTCCGGCAAGTCCGTCGAGGGTGGAGCTTTAGAGACGATCCTTGGTCGATCGACCGATCGCCAAGGTTTCGGAGTTATAGGATAAGAGCAACACCCACTATGGTAGATTCCCTCAAAAAGCCCTCCTTTGAAGAAATGCGACCAGGGATTAAAGTCCCCGCCCAAGAGACCATCCTGACTCCTCGGTTCTACACCACCGATTTCGAGGAGATGGAAAAGATGGACATCTCCCCCAACGAAGACGAACTGCAAGCGATTCTCGAAGAATTCCGCGCCGACTACAATCGCCATCACTTTGTCCGGGACGAAGAGTTTCAGCAATCGTGGGATGGTATTGAAGGTGAAAAACGAAAGTTATTTGTCGAATTTTTAGAGCGGTCTTGTACGGCTGAATTTTCCGGCTTCCTGCTCTACAAAGAATTGGGTCGTCGCTTAAAAGATAAAAACCCCGTTCTTGCCGAATGCTTCAACTTGATGTCCCGCGACGAAGCGCGTCACGCCGGATTTCTCAACAAAGCGCTGTCGGACTTCAATTTATCCCTCGACTTGGGATTTTTGACCAAGAGTCGCAGCTACACCTTCTTCAAACCCAAGTTTATTTTCTACGCCACCTACCTGTCGGAAAAAATCGGCTACTGGCGCTACATCACTATCTATCGCCACCTGGAAGCGCATCCCGAAGATCGGATTTATCCCATTTTCCGCTTTTTTGAAAACTGGTGCCAAGATGAAAACCGCCACGGTGATTTCTTCGACGCAATCATGCGCGCGCAACCCCAGTTTTTGAACGATTGGAAAGCCAAACTGTGGTGCCGTTTCTTCCTGTTGTCGGTATTTGCCACCATGTATCTCAACGATATCCAACGATCGGGCTTCTATAAGGCGATCGGTTTAGACGCTCGGGAATACGACATTTACGTCATCCAAAAAACCAACGAAACCGCAGGACGGGTATTCCCGGTGATGCTGGATGTCGATAATCCAGAATTTTACGAACGTTTGGATGTTTGCGTGGAAAACAACGCCAAATTGACGGAAATTGCCAATTCCAAGACGCCGAAAGTGTTGCAATTCTTCCAGAAGTTACCGTTTTACATCTCGAATGGCTGGCAGCTTCTGCGCCTGTATTTGATGAAGCCCATAGATGCAGTCGCCACCCACGGCGTGGTACGCTAGTATATTAGCTATTCATTTCGCTCCTCATTTAGGACTAATCCCCTTCCAATCTTTGGGAGGGGTATTATTTGGGAAGGCGACTATAATATTAGGATCGACTCTGGAGAGTGGCTATGCCTGCTACAGTTCCCATTGTTAAACCCATCAGCCAAATTCATCTCGCTCCGGGTAGCGTCATGACGATTCCAGATGTAAGCTGGCAAGAATTCGAGTCTATTTTATCGGAATTGGGAGAACGTCGATCGGCACGCATTTCCTATAGTAACCGAACTTTAGAAATTATGGTTCCTTTGCCAGAACACGAGCTTCCCAAAGATTTGATGTCTGATATTGTCAAAATCTTGCTAAAAAGAACGGATCGGCGATATCAACCATTTGGATCGACCACTTTCAAAAAAGAAGGAAGTGCGGGGGTCGAACCAGATGCCTGTTTTTATATCCAAAATTATCAACGGGTCATCGGGTGTCACCGACTCAAACCCGACGATCCCCCCCCGGATTTAGCCATTGAAATTGATGTTACCTCGAAAACAACCTTAGAGGCTTACGAAGCGATCGGCGTTCCCGAACTGTGGATTTACGATCGCCCAACCCTCAAAATTTATATACTGGAAGACGGAAAATACAGGAAATGTCAGAGAAGTCCTACATTCTCGGAACTCGATCTCGTCCAAATGATTCCCAAAATCGTCGATCGCTCCTGGAAAGTCGGCAGCTACCAAGCATTAGAAGAATGGGAAAGATCGTTTTCTTAAGTAATAAGTAATAAGTGGTAATGGGTAATGAGTTACTGTTTTCTCCCCTCGCTCCCCCTGCTCTCTTCCCATCCTGAACTTCTCAAATCATGACTCTACTCGATCGCCTCAAACAAGATTACCAAACCTTTCCCCAAAATCAATCCTACGAACTCTATGCCGCCGACGTTTATTTTCAAGATCCCATGACGCAATTTCGCGGGATCGATCGCTACCGTCAAATGGTCGGCTTCATCGCTACCTGGTTTAAAAATATCCAACTCGACTTGCACGACATCCGTCAAACGGAAAAGCTCATCACCACCCGATGGACGCTAAGCTGGAATACACCCCTTCCCTGGAACCCTCGGATTTCCATCTCCGGGAGGAGCGAACTCCTCCTCGATGCCGACGGCTTAATCTGCTCTCACATCGACTATTGGGACTGTTCTCGTTGGGATGTCTTCAAACAGCACTTTTCGGGGAAAACCCGCTAAAGTAAATAAATATAAACAATTCTCATTTTGTGAGTCTGGAGACGATGCGAATCATCTTGATGACGGGTAAAGGCGGCGTTGGGAAAACCTCCGTAGCGGCAGCAACGGGTTTGCGCTGCGCCGAGTTAGGGTACAGAACTCTAGTTCTCAGCACCGATCCGGCTCATTCTCTCGCCGATAGCTTTGACTTAGAACTTTCCCACGCACCGCGTTTGGTGAAACCCAACTTGTGGGGTGCGGAATTAGACGCGCTGGTGGAGTTGGCAGATAACTGGGGTTCCGTGCAGCGCTACATCACCCAAGTCCTGCAAGCGCGGGGTCTCGAAGGCGTCCAAGCCGAAGAGTTGGCGATTCTCCCCGGTATGGACGAAATTTTCGGATTGGTGCGGATGAAACGCCACTATGACGAAGGCGAATACGACGTGCTGATCGTCGATTCCGCACCCACGGGAACGGCGCTGCGGTTACTGAGTTTGCCAGAAGTTGGCGGCTGGTATATGAGAAGGTTTTACAAACCGTTACAGGGGATTTCCGTGGCGCTGCGTCCCTTGGTGGAGCCGCTTTTCAAGCCGATCGCCGGATTCTCCCTGCCGGATAAGGAAGTGATGGACGCGCCTTACGAGTTTTACCAGCAAATTGAAGCGCTGGAAAAAGTGCTGACCGATAACACCATTACTTCGGTGAGATTGGTGACCAATCCCGAGAAAATGGTGATTAAAGAATCCTTACGCGCTCACGCTTATTTAAGCTTGTATAACGTGGCAACAGATCTCGTGGTTGCCAACCGGATTATTCCCGATACCGTTACCGATCCGTTCTTCCAACGCTGGAAGGAAAACCAACAGCAATACAAACAGGAAATTCACGATAATTTCAGCCCGCTTCCCGTCAAGGAAGTACCGCTGTATTCCGAAGAAATGTGCGGTTTGGCAGCGTTGGAGCGGTTGAAAGAAACGCTGTACGGTGACGAAGATCCCAGTCAGGTTTACTACAAAGAAACGACGGTGCGGGTGGTGCAGGATGCGAATACTTATCGTTTGGAACTATACTTGCCGGGAACGCCTAAAGATCAGGTGAAACTGAGCAAAACGGGGGATGAATTAAATATCACGATCGGCAATCACCGTCGGAATTTAGTGTTACCCCAAGCGCTGGCGGCGCTGCAACCTGCGGGTGCAAAGATGGAAAACGATTATTTAACCATTCGTTTTGCGGAAATGGCGCGGGTGTAAGGTTGAGGTCGATCGGGCGCAAGATTTGCGCCCTGACTGTGTCGATCGAGTTAGAAAAACACAAAGAGCGCCGAGTTTTGGTGCGTTAATTATCCGAATTTAATCATCCAAATAAAAAAGCTCATAATTGGCTCGATGGGGGGAAGAGGATAATCGGTCAGGTCGATGGTTACCGTTTGTCCTTCGAGTTTGAGAAAGCGCCATTGCGTTCCACTACTCACAGTTCCGTAAAGGGTAGCAACCCGATATTCTTTGGCTTGGTTGAATTGTTGTGCGGCAACCATTTCGGCGATACATTGTCCGAGACCGGATTTAAGGTCGGATTTCTTGGCTTCAACAATCACAATTGCTGGAGCTTCTACAGTCAATTGTTCTGGAGAACGACTGATTAAGAAATCGCAAACTCCATTGAGTCCGCGACTGGCATCGACGTTAAATTCTTCTCCGGAAAATACGCTAATTTGTCGATCGAGTATTCGCCGAACTTCTAATAGGAGGGGATTAATAATCGCTTCCGATCGCGCTTTTTCTGTATCGACGGCGATCGCCCACGGTAAATCTTCTAAAATTCCTTGAACTCTGGAACTGGGAACGATCGGTTCTAGATTTTCCGGGAAAAAGCGCACGCCTTCGATCATGGTTAAGTGAAACTCTTGTTTGACTTTCTCGATGGTAAATTGACTGTAAGGCATCAGTTAAAACCCTGAAAAATGGAGGAAAATACCTCGATTGTGCCACGTTCTCGGAAGCTAATGGGGGGAAATCCTCGGGTTCGATCGCGGTTGTATGTTGCATTTTTGATGCGACGTCACACGACTAGGAACCGAAACCTGTAAGCTAGAAAACGCACTGAGTATCGGGGAAGCCACATGACGACTGTCACCATTCGCGTTCCGGGAACGACGGCAAACATCGGACCGGGTTTTGACTGTTTGGGAGCGGCGCTGACGCTATACAATCAGTTTCGGTTTTCGCCGTTGGAAACGGGGGAAGAGACGCTGAAAATCTCCGTCACCGGCAGCGAAGCCGATCGGGTTGTTACCGACGACAGCAATCTCAGCTATCAAGCCTTTGTCAAACTTTACGATTGGTTGGGACAAACCCCGCCACCTGTAGCGATCGACATCGAGTTAGGGGTTCCCTTGGCGCGGGGGTTGGGGAGTTCGGCAACGGCGATCGTCGGTGGATTGATGGGTGCGAACCAACTGGCGGGAGAACCCCTGTCTCAGGCGGAAGTGCTGCAATTGGCGATCGACATTGAAGGTCATCCCGATAACGTGGTTCCAGCACTCCTCGGCGGCGCGCATTTGGCAGCCACCCACGGCGAAGAATGGACAATTAGCGATATTCCCTGGCATCCGGAAGTCGTTCCCGTGGTGGCGATCCCCGATTTCGAGCTATCGACGGCGGAGGCGAGAAAAGTGTTACCTACCGAATACAGTCGTGCCGACGCTATTTTCAACGCCGCGCATTTGGGACTGTTACTGCGGGGGTTGGAAACGGGGAAGGGAGACTGGATCGCGGCGGGAATCGCCGATCGCATTCACCAACCCTACCGCCAAACTTTGATTTCCGGTTACGATGCCGTGCGATCGGCAGCCTTAGCCGCAGGTGCTTACGGCATGGCGATTAGCGGTGCGGGTCCGACTCTATTGGCACTGGCTTCCCCCGAGGCAGCATCCGGTGTTGCCGAGGCGATGGCATCCGCTTGGCAACAAGCGGGCATTATTGCCAAAGGGCGATCGCTGCAAATCGATCCCACTGGCGCAACGATCGCCTAACTCCCACGGTGCGTTTCGTCCCTCAACGCACCCTACCCATCACGGCATCCGGTGGGGTGGAGGCGATGACATCTGCTTGGCAACAAGCGAGCCTTATTGCCAAGGAGAGCTCACTCCCACGGTGCGTTGAGGCACTACCCAATAAACACTGTACGGGCGAAGCGAAGCATTGGGACGATAAGTTATTGGTTAGTCTGAAAATTTATGACCCAATGCTTCGCCCCTACCAATTACCAATTACCAATTACCCATTACTGATGAATCTCCAAATTTAAAACATATCGACCCAAACGAACTTTCCCCGTCCACAGTTCGTATTCCAAGCGCAGGTGTCGTAAGAACGGGCGACTGACTAGGGTCAAACTCCGGGTATAATTTCGCAGGCGAATTTGTTGGAGCGGTTCGTGGGGGTCGTCGCTGCGCAACCAGTAGCGACTGATGCCGTACATTCCCCGTTCCAGGAGATGGCGGTAACTGAGGGCGCCGCGTTCCTGCATGGTGATGATCGTTCTGTAGGGGGAAATTTCCAGCCACAGCAGTCGGGATGAGTTTTCTGTCTGCACCGTTCCCGAGTCGTTGTGGGTGAAATGGGGTTGCCATCCTCGCACCGAGGGTTCGTTCAACAAGACATCAAACCGTTCCCGATCTTTTTGATAAAGCGTGGCTGCGGTTTCCACCACCGACCAAATGGGTAAATCCGTAGAAACGAGGGACAAACAGACCGGCTTGCGTTGATGCGTCAGCATAAAAATCTAAAAAAAGTGAGAGAGGAAACTTATCGATGAGACTCTGGGGTGATCGCGCTAACGATTGGCGCGGGAGGATAGAGATCGCGGTAGGATGACTAGTGGTCTGTCAGCCAGACCGGATTGGGTTGAGACTCAAAGCCAGGGACTGGTCCGATCGCCCAGAAGTTTCCCGATCGGTCGCTCCCTCAAAACCCACTTGACAGACGTCGATCTCTACTCCTCTAAAAATTGAAAAGCTAATGTCCTCCCCCATCGTAACAGTCGAAACCCTCAAACAACAGCAAAATTTAACCGTTCGTTCGGCGTCTGCTGACATTGGTTTGCAAGGCACGATCCGCGTTCCGGGAGATAAATCCATTTCTCACCGCGCCTTGATGCTGGGGGCGATCGCCACAGGAGAAACCTGCATTCGCGGCTTATTATTAGGAGAAGATCCCCGGAGTACGGCAGCTTGTTTTCAAGCGATGGGGGCGGAAATTTCGCCGCTGAATTCGGAAGAGGTGCGGGTGCGCGGCGTGGGGATGGGGCAGTTGCGAGAACCCCGAGATGTGTTGAATGCGGGGAATTCGGGAACGACGTTGCGGTTGATGCTGGGATTGCTGGCGTCGCAACCGGGATGCTTCTTTACCGTGACGGGGGACGATTCTTTGCGATCGCGTCCCATGTCCCGCGTGGTGGTTCCCCTGCAACAAATGGGGGCGCAAATTTGGGGGCGAGAAGCGGGGAAATTCGCGCCGCTAGCCGTGCGGGGACGGCAATTGCAACCCCTACATTACCATTCGCCGATCGCCTCGGCACAGGTCAAATCTTGCATTCTCCTGGCGGGTTTGATGGCAGACGGAGAAACCACCGTCACCGAACCCGCCTTATCTCGCGATCACAGCGAACGGATGCTCAAAGCCTTCGGTGCCGAAGTGCGCGTCGATCCCGAAACCCACAGTGCTACGGTGGTTGGCGGCTCGCAACTGCACGGACAAACTGTCGTCGTACCGGGAGATATCAGTTCGGCAGCGTTTTGGTTGGTGGCAGGTGCGATCGTTCCCGGTTCCGAGTTGGTGGTGGAAAATGTCGGCGTTAACCCCACCCGCACGGGAATTTTGGAAGCTTTAGCACAAATGGAAGCCGACATAACCTTAGAACATCAGCGCGAAGTTGCCGGGGAACCCGTTGCCGACATTCGGGTACGCTACAGTCCCCTCAAAGCCTGCGAAATTTCTGGGGAGGTTATTCCCCGGCTGATCGACGAAATTCCCATCCTGGCGGTGGCGGCAGCGTTGGCTACGGGAACGACGAAAATTCGGGATGCGGCGGAGTTGCGGGTGAAAGAAAGCGATCGCCTTGCCGTGATGGCGAAACAATTGGAAAAAATGGGGGTAAAGGTGACGGAATACCCTGATGGTTTGGATATCGAAGGTGGGTTTCCCTTGCAAGGCGCCGACGTGGAAAGTTACGGCGATCACCGCATTGCCATGAGTTTGGCGATCGCCGCGTTGGCTGCCTCAGATCGAACCACCATTTTCGGCGCCGAAGCGGCTTCGATTTCCTATCCCGATTTTATCGAGACTTTGCGGGCGATCGTGGGAGAGTAACTTCTAAGGATTTAACAAGTCTGCATCGCCCGGTTGCGGGGGTCTGGGGGGTTGGGGAATCTGTCTCGGAGGATCGTTCTCGAACGTCGGTTCTGCGGTCGGTTCCGACGTTCTGGCAGCCTCTTCCAGGAGTTGGAGGTACTGGGGATTGTACAGGCTGACGAGGGTGTGGACGAGGGCATTTCGCTGCGATCGCGTGAGATTGCGGATGGCTTCGCGATCGCCCATCATCGGGTTATCTCGCAAATCTTCGCTCCCCGGATACACCCCTTCAAACATCAATTCATTCTTGCCCAAATAATCTGCTAACGTTAATTTCCAATCCAGGCGATACTGCGGCGGACGCCCCTTGACGTAAATATGGTAGCGAATCAGCCGACCGATCAGCGTGCTGTTGGGGTTTACTTCCCCGGTTTCCTGACTGACGTATTCGTTTTCCAGGGGCAAGTCTGGCAGTTGTTCGTAAACTCGGGCTTCTATTTCGCTGCCGCTCGATCGTTGGGCGATCTGCGGTGGGACGAGTTGGCTGCGGTTGGGAATCGCCTCGGATGCCGATGCGGAAAAGCTGAGGATGATCGACATTAGGGCAACGGGGAGGGATCTGGCTAATATTTGTAATTTCAATCGTTGAAACATGGGGGTAATGAGGTTTTGTATTTAATGCTGCTAGGTTAGCAGTTATATCGAGCAGCTTGAAAACACTAGCCGTTCGGTGGATAGGCTGACCGCTGACGGCTGAAAGCTGAAGGCTGACGAGTTTTGCTCAGATCGATCGCAATCCTGGTACAACTATAAAGTTGAAGGGACAAATGGCGAGATCGGTGTGAGAGTCGAACGGTTGGCGCGATTGTGGCAAAAGTTAAACGGCAGGTATTGCGCGAAGGAACCCGTGACGGAAACGGCGATCGTTCGCTGGACGCCTTATCCCACGTGGCGGCGGCGCTTGGCAATGGCGGCGGCAGGAAGTGCCGGACTTTTATTCCTGTCGGAAGGCGTGTTGGCGCGGTTTGCCGTGTCGCCTCCGGCGCCGTGTCGCTGGGTGGCGGCACTGCAACCGAAGTTGCCGGGATTGGGAACGGTAAAATCCGTGGAAGAGTTGGACGGAATTCGCCACCGCGTGGATGGGGAAATCGATCGCTGCGATAGCAATTTGGCACTCGCCGCGCGAATTCCCGAGGCGCTTTCGCGCGATACCCTTGCCGTTCAGCAGGAAGCATTCGTTCGCTATCGCCAGGGAATCGAGACTCGGCTGCAACGGGAAGCGGAGGCGCGCCAACATTGGGACGAGGCGCTGAGTATCGGGGTGAAGGCGATCGAACTGGCAGGGGAAACCAAAGGGGGCAGTCCGTCGCGAGCAGCGGAAATTAAAAATTGGCGGGAAACTCAATCCCTGTGGCAGCAAGCGATCGATCGCCTAGAAGAAATTCCCGACGATTCGTTTTTAACCGATTACGTTATCGAGAAAAAGAAGGAATATAAAAATTATTTGGCAGTGGTGAGCGATCGCTTGGAAATCGCACAGTTGGCAACGGGTTTTATCTTTTCTGGGGATACCGATCGCGACGGAACGGTGAGCGATCGCGACTATAAAGGTCGTCAAGTTTGGTCGTGGCAATCGGGGGCGTTGATGCTGTTTAATAATGACGATGATGATGGGAACGGCACGCCGGATTGGGAAGATAATAAAGTCAACGGTACGGCAGACGAAGAAGATTTGGCGATCGCGCGGGTGCGCGTGACCTCGGGATTTGCCGGATCTCAATTTATCGTTAAAGTTAACGATAAAAGTCGTCCTTATGTCAATTTATTTCAGAAAACCGACGCGGGATGGCAGGCGATCGATCCTACGGGAACTCAACCCCTCGCCGACGCGCCGGAATTAATTTTAGGCATCGAAGCCAAACAGTTTGCTTATGGGGATTGGAATGGGGTCGCCACCTTAGAAGCGATCGCCCAACGCAACGGCAGAACGATTACGGGCGATCGCATTCAAGTGCGAGTTTCTCCGTGGATTATGTCTCCCAATACCGATCCAGTCAGCGACTTTTTTGTCAGCGATGTGGGCAGCAATCGCGAATTTGTGGCGCAACTTCAGGAATTGATTCCCCAAACCGGAGCGACGTTAAATGTCGTTCCCGGCGGTCCGACTTGGATGCAGGATACCATGGAAATTGGCTACGTTCAATTTCCCCATTCTTCTGCTCTAAAAACTGTTTCCAGCGTCCTCAAAGGCAACCGGGGAATGAGTCAAGATGACTACGCGCGATCGCTCCTAAAATCGAATTTTGGTTGGTTCCAAATGGGTCAACCTCGCGGCGTTCCTGCCGGACACGGATTGCCCGATTGGTATGGCAATTTAGAAGTAACGCCGCCGTTACCCGGATATCCTCTGGGACGATTTTACTACGGTCGATCGGGCGATGTTACGCTACATCCCGATGTGGTTTCATTTCTCAAAGCACAGGACGTTCAAGGACCTCCGGTGGAGATCGATACCTCGTGGTTACTCATCGGTCACGTCGATGAAATTATTAGTTTTATTCCCACATCAGATGGGCAGTATTTGATGACGATCGCCTCGCCGGAAGCGGGCGTTCAATTATTACAAGAACTGGCAGAAAAAGGCTATGGAGATTCCCAACTCAATCGCGGATTGAGTACGCAAACAACGGTAAAATCGGCATTGGGCGATCGTGAATTTATCGAACACAATTTACGCCTGCAACGTGAATTTCTCAATCCCACGATCGACAAACTCAAACGCGAATTCAAACTGACCGACAGCCAAATTATTCGAGTTCCCTCACTCTATGCCACCAACGGTTCGGCGTGGTGGCCTAGCATGGTCAATTCGGTAGTTGTCAACGGTCATTTATTCGTTTCCGATCCTAAAGGCGTTCTCCTCAATGAGGTAGATTTAACGCAAGAAGTTTTCCGCAATCTGGTATCAACTTCTGGATTAAAAGTGCACTTCATGAACGATCGTTACTATCACGAACTCAAAGGCAATACGCACTGCGCCACCAATTCAGCACGGCAAGGCATTTCTCAACCCTTTTGGGAACGATTGAGCGATCGATTGCGGAAAGAGTGATAGGGGTTATTGGTTATTAGCACCATTTCTTTAAAATGAAAAGGTGGTGCGAATTGTCCCAATAACGACATCATCGTTACTCGAATCTTGATTGGGATTCGGCAACCAAATTAACCCCGGAGTCAGAGAAATATAATCATTTAGCTGAAGTTTGTAGAAAGCTTCGAGATGCCAAGCGAGATCGTCCTCAAAAAAATCGTTGTTTTCTTCTAAGTCAGTGAGTGTGGGTTGCAGTCCGAAAATAAGACCGCCTAAATTGCCCTCACCACCCACATCTGGGAATGCCAAAGCGATCGCCCCATTCCAGATATCGCCATTAAGATTATCGCGATCAACTTGAATTCTCGTATAACCTCCCCAGGCACTTAGATGAACGTTTTGCGCGAATTTCCACGCCAGTTGCAAACCCAGAGAGTGACTGTTGATGCCATTGGTCGTCCCGATGCCGTTGGCGATGCGGGTTCCCGCGAAACCGAAATCCGTATCGTCGAAGTTTCCGCCGCCGTTGTTAAAGGCAAAGTTACCCGGACTGAAATAGCCGTAATTATAAGTCACCGCCACCCCAAACGCCTCGCTAGGGGTGTAGGTCGCTTGCGTGAGGACGGCGAAGTCTCCATTGAATAAGCCGTTACCCGCCCTTGGGTCTTCAGCATTGGCGGCGAGATAACCCGTGGAAAACTGCAATTGATCGCTGGGTTTGAAGTTTAAGCCAATTCCGGCACCACCGCCGAGGCGATAAATGGGATTGTACTGTGCGAAGGCACTCAGTGCGCCATTTCCGCCATCACCGTCATCGAAGTAGGGATTGAGAGTGGGAACGAAATCGGCAAAGCGAGTTCCGTTGGCGGCGAGGGTCAAGTCCAAACGATCGCCCACAGGCACGGTATAAGCGAGAGTATCCAGCCTGACACTATTGCCAGAATCGCCAAACACTTGGGCGGCGAGAACCCCCTCCGCAGAGGTTCCAAAGTCAATATCGTTGTTGACTCCGGTGAGTCGGTAGGGATCGCTGTTCCCAGCTTGGAGGCGGGTCAGCAACAGATCGTCTCCGGTCAAACTGGTGTGGAGTTCCAAGCGAACTCGGTCTTGAAACACCGCTTCGTCGCTGCCATCGTTCCCCAAGGCAACGGCGAGGTTAAAGATGGCTTCGCCTTGGAGTTTCGTGGTGGTGGAAAATTGGTTGGCTTCCAGTTCCGAAACTCTTGCTTCCAGTGCGTCTGTGCGACCCCGCAGGGTAGCGAGTTCGGCGGCGAATTCTTCCTGCAAGCGGCGAATGGTAGCTAAGTTTTCTGGGTCGAGGGTGTCGCTACCGCCAGCCAGTTCTAAAATTCGATCGAGGCAGGTGTTGAGTCCGGCGGCAAATTCGTAGCGGGTGAGGGCGCGATTGCCGCGATAGGTGCTGTCGGGGTATCCAGCGATACAGCCGTAGCGTTCCACCAGGGATTGAAGGGCGGGGAATGCCCAATCGGTCGGCTGTACGTCGCTGAGTTGGGAGACGGAGGTAACTTGGGCGTTGAGGGATTGGGGGAGAAAACTGGTGAATAGGGTGGCAGCCAGAAGGGTGAAAGATTTGTAGCGCATGGGTATTGCTCGAGAGTAAATGATCGTCAACGGCGATGTAGTGGGAAATTTTAAGAGTTAGACAAATTGAAAGGGAGCCAAGTCGAAATTCTCTTCAATTCGACCGAAAAGGCGTCCTTCATCGACAACTCCCGAGTCGCTAAATTGAATCAGTGCGAGGTATTTTATTTCGGTTCCCATTGTCGTTGCCAGGGTAGCGTCGCTCGTGTAGCCTCCAATTTTGAATTTACCCAGTCCAAATCCTTCTTTTTGGGTAAATTCAACGGTCAACGAATCTTTAGAAATGCCGGACAAACTTATGATGTCATCGTTGATATCGAAGTCGGTAATGATATCGGCCTCACCTTTATTGGACGGTAGCTCGTCGTCGATCGAGAAGACAAAATTATCGTTACCCCGACCTCCAGTCAGGGTATCTATTCCTGAACCTCCAATCAGGATATCCTCGCCAGCATCACCTTGAAGACTATCACTTCCAGAACCTCCTATGAGAGTGTCATTACCACTATCTCCACGCAGTGAGTCTTTACCTTCTGATCCTGTAAAGTAATCGTTACCAGCTCCAGTAAATCGGATATCCCCAGCAGCTACATTGATAGTCGAAGAACCATCAATTTTATCATCGCGATGATATCCCAATACAATGTCATCTTTATCTCCCTTTTGCAAAATAAGATACGAAGGTGTAAAAGATTCTATATCTCCTTTTTTAGGATCTTTTATAAATAAAATTCCTTTAGGATTAGTAGAGTCTGTTGTGCGAATCGACAAATTTTTTAAATTTAAATCTTCTATCTTTTCTAAATTGAAATAAGAAGACATTCCTAATAAATCTATGAGTCCAAGTTTATCTGAGGACACAAAATTGGCTGGGCTATCTTGTAATAACTTTGCAAAGACATTAATTACCCATCCATGTTCGGTTCCAAAATCTAGACCTACCTGTCGTGTTCCACGCTCGCCAAAATCAACTTCATAATATTCATCAGCATAAGATGCAAACTGTTTGTTTCCTGCTAAACTTCCACTCCCTACAAAAGCACGTGAAAATGTAGAGACATTAGCAAATGGCTCTAAACTATCTTTCCCAGGATTACTTCCATCTAAGTCATACCCACCTACCAGGAACAAGTTCGACTCTGAAGCTGGATCGAGGGCTGTAATGGTTCGGACACCCTCTGCATTCGGAGCAATCACATCATTGCCAGCCCGATTTTTTCCTGTTTTATAGATACGACCAATTTCGCTCGCGACTAAAGAACCCAAACTATGACCGACCAGATTCAGACTTTGGAGAGCCGCATTTCCATCAATGCCATAAGCTCTCAACGTATTCACTGCATACTCTGCCACATGAGCAATCCAAGATGCAGCGAAGTAGTTGCCTATTCCATCTGATTCCGGACCTGAATTAAATATATTACCAAAAATTTTTTCTACTGGATTATTATAAGCAGCCTCTCGCCAATCGATCATGAGAACCCGATCGTTAGGACGCTTCTCTTTTATCTGTTGGGCAACATCATTTAGGTCTCCTGGATTGTCTGTCTCATCATCACTATTAGCTGTCCAACCATGAATCACAACCCATGTTTGCTCTAGTTTATCTGGATCTGGATTAGCAATTTCACGAGTAGCAACCTGACGACAATCTATAGCTTTTTTCTCTCCACCTTCTTCTTCACAACAATCTATAGTTTCTTGATCACTATCATTTTTTTTACACTTTTCTCTACGTTGTATGACTTCTGGCAATAAAACATCTCCATCCGGTAATCCTCCTGTAATAAATTGAATATTTTTAAACTGACTATCAGAGAAGTAATTCGCGGGCTGAGTTCGATCGCCCTTATAAGGTTCGTCAAGACCCGTAAAAATATTAATTTTGGTATCCCCAAATCCTAACGCACGTAAATCAGCAGAACTTTGAATCGCCGAACCATCAGAGCGAATCGTCACGTCAAAGGTTCGCCTTTCGCCGGGTTGAACTCCCAAAAAACGATCCTGCGAGATTCCCTTAATTATTCCATTACGATCGTCTAGCACAAAAATATTAATCCCAGTGCTAATGGCATTCAAACCCGTCGATATTGCTTCTACAATATTGGAACTATCCGAACTGAGGACTGTTGCCGTGCCAAAACCCAGATCGTTAGCTACCAAATTTTGATACGTTCCCAGACGATCGCCTGTCACCGCAAAAATGGGGATCAAATCCGCCTCAACCAAAGCTTTACGAACATCTGCCACACTGGGGTAATCCTCACCCGTGCCCGGTGGATTTCCATCCAACACCGCATCTAGGTTGTTGGGCGTAAAAATTCCCGCTGCCGCACCATCTCCCGCTCGATGATAAGTTTCATCCGTTGCCAGCACTACCACGCGCCGCGAGCCATCGCGGAAACCAATGCCAGCGTCCCGCTTGGCAACTTGTAACAATGCCTCCAGTTGCGCTTCCGGACTGTCATTCCCCGCCTTTTCTGTCACCAGTGCAAACAGATTATTAATGGAGAGGGAAAATTGGTCTTCATTGTCGGTTAACTGTTGATTGGTAAAGTAGACATAATCTCCTGGCAATCCAAATGGTTCGATCGGTTTATCTACGAACGTACCAATCCCAAACAATGAATCCGGTTGTTCGGTTTCGATGGAATCCACTAAATCCGCAACCAACGACTGCAAAACTGGTATGTCGTCAATAAACGAACCGGACAAATCTTGCAGCAAGAAAATATCGAGGGGCAATTTCTCGAGATCCCCTTCACCTGCCCGAGGTTGCCGCGATGATCGCACCTCGGGTTCCCCCGTTGCCGCACCACCGGGAACCGTGACGGTAATGGGGATCGTAATTTCTTCGCCCGGTGGTAAAAAGACATCGATCGACTCTGCCGACACCAAATTCCCCGGCGTCACGGCAAAGTTAGCGACATCATTATCCAAAACCTGCAAAATCGCCGAACTGCGATCGCCCAAAGTTGCACCCCCAGTGGGTTCCGTCAGCGTCAAACCAACCGTTTCCAAACCCTCGATCGACGCATCCTCAAAAATGGTCACCGGAACGGTTTTTTCCAGTTCCCCATCGGCAAATGTCACTAGAACCGACGTATTGTCATAATCTTCCCCCGCCGTTGCCGTTCCGCCACCCAGGGTCATTGTCACGCTGACTTCGCCCAAACCGCCGCCCGATCGCACTAGCGTCACTGTTTGGACGGGCAAACCAAACTCAATTCCCGTAAACTGACTCGCCGCAAAGGAAATCGAACCCGGTCGTTCGTCGTCAATAATGGTGACATTTGCCTTATCCACCTCACCACGACGTACGCCCGCAACGTCGTCGATCCTCACCTCAAAAACCTCGTCTTCCTCGATCTGGCGATCATCAAAGAAGGCGATCGGGACGACTTTTTCGATTTCCCCCTCCTCGAAAATGACGGTAATGCTCTCACCGTCGTAATCTTCCCCCTCACGCGCACTCCTGGAACGCAAAGACACAACTGCGCCCGCACGTCCGGTATTATCCAAACTGCGCCGCAGCGTCACTGGAACAATCGGAGTCCCGTCTTCGATTCCAGCAAATTCGCTGGCACCAAATTCGAGAATGCCCGCGCCCACCTCTTCAGGAGCGGTGGAGATGCCGTACAGTTCGAGGAAACGATCGAGATTTGCCATG
This sequence comes from Oscillatoriales cyanobacterium M59_W2019_021, assembly GCA_015295945.1. Classification (GTDB taxonomy): domain Bacteria; phylum Cyanobacteriota; class Cyanobacteriia; order Cyanobacteriales; family Geitlerinemataceae; genus DVED01. The sequence continues at coordinate 93,772 of DVED01000149.1, forward strand.
ATTCTTTAAATTTTTACCAGAGTAACTAAAGTCAATAACCAAGAGTTAAGCTTATACACCCCAACCTATAGTTCACATCAAATCGTCCGCAATAACCGCAAATGACGCGACAGAGCGATCGAAGAGACAATTGTCAGTTAAAGGAAGATTTTCTCGCCAAGCAGCAGTTGGAGACCGATAATGTCACTCTCGGTTAGCCCTGTAACCGGAGAAACCACCGATCGATGCGCATCAGGTATTTTGGCTGACTGCACCCCGTCATCAGCCTGCGGACATTCGGAGCGAACGCCAACGATCGCCGGTAAGTCAGTATTAGAGGTTAGTTCAACGGAGATCGCTAACAACAGCTATAGCGATCTTGTAGTCTTAGAATTTAACGATACTTTGGCGCTTGTCGTAAGCATACATTAGTCTCAAATTTAAATCAACTCTATTGCTGAAAATCATTCTTTGTCCGATCTGTCAGGAGCTAAACCCTGACTGTGTCAGGACTTGAAGGTGTTGTTGAGTTAGCCCAAACGGGTGACGATTGGAGAGTGAATAAATTTTTGCAAACAAAGTTTGATTTCTAGTCGAGAGTGTGGTAAGTCTCGAGGGAGAAAGGTTGTCATTGATGGCAACTCAATCCCAGTAAGTCAATCGATCAATATACATCCAACTCAAACAAATTGAGGCGATCGAGATTAATTTTTGTTGAGCAATTGTTAAAATTAAGTCAAAATATTGTTTCTAGGACTGTCAAAAATTGCTACAATTTAAATAAATAGATCCTTTATTGAGTTTTGGTAGGGGAAGGTTTATGTCCGATCAAACTCAAGTTGCCCAACACGATGAAAGCATCGTCGGGATTATCATCGGTGCGATGCTGCTCTTTTGTCTGGTCACGCTCGTCATTTTACTCGGTATTTTCTAGTCGTTGCCCGATCGCGCTTGTTAGCATAGGAGGGAAAAAGTCAATTCCCCAAGGAACGAGCGATGAACAATCGAGACTATACTTTAATTATCGATAAAAGCGGTAGTATGTCCGCCCCCGATCGCGGCGGAAAAAGTCGGTGGGACGTCATCCAGGAATCTACCCTAGCATTGGCTCGAAAGTGCGAAAAACTCGACCCCGACGGCATAACCGTATACCTTTTTTCAGGACGATTCAAACGGTACGATAACGTCACCGCCAGCAAAGTCGAGCAGATTTTCTTAGAAAACGATCCCATGGGAACCACCAATCTAGCAGCCGTTTTAGCCGACGCGACGCAAAGTTATTTTCGCCGCAAAGCAGCCGGAGAAACCAAACCCGAAGGAGAAACGATCCTCGTCGTTACCGATGGCGAACCGGACGATCGCCGCGCGGTGATGGAAACGATTATCGAAGCCACCCGCCAAATGGAACGGGATGAAGAACTGGCGATTTCCCTGATTCAAATTGGTTCTGATCCCCAAGCCACCTCATTTTTAAAAGCCCTCGACGATCGCCTTCAGGAAGTAGGCGCCAAATTCGACATCTGCGATACAATAACCATCGACGCCATGGAAGAAATGAGCATTGCCGACGTATTACTGAGTGCGATCAAAGATTGAGAATTCTCGTCGGCAGTGAGACACTGAAACTATCGAACTTTAAATCTCGAATTTTGTAGGTTTTTATGAGTTCTACTATCCAAAAGATTTTAGTCGCACTCGACCACTCGGAAATCAGCGATCTCGTATTCGAGGAAGTCTTAACCCTGGCGAGTGCTTTGAACGCCAAGCTGATGCTCGTCCACGTCGTCAGTGCCGAAGAAAGCATCAGTCCCCGGATGATGCCCACCGGGTCGATTTTGGGCGGCTATTCCGAAATTGCCAGCGTCAGTTTCGAGCGATTCCGCGAAGAATGGCAAGCTTATATTGATCGCGGCATTGAAATGCTGCAATCTCGGGCGAAGCAAGCGGCCGATCTCGGTGTCGAGGCGGAATACCAACAACTGTCCGGGGGAACGGGCATCCAAATTTGCGAAGCGGCGAAAACTGCCGATGCCGACTTAATCGCGATCGGGCGTCGGGGTTACTCCGGCTTTAAAGAGTTTATTATGGGTAGCGTCAGTAACTACGTCTTGCACCACGCTCCCTGTTCGGTGATGGTTATCCATAAATAGGGAGAAGT
>DVED01000005.1 GCA_015295945.1 Oscillatoriales cyanobacterium M59_W2019_021
ACCAGTGGCTTGCGGGGACGGGGTGGCGGCGGCTATCCCACGGGGTTGAAGTGGGCAACCGTGGCGAAAATGCCCGGAAACCAAAAATACGTGGTGTGCAATGCCGATGAAGGCGATCCCGGTGCCTTTATGGATCGTGCCGTCTTGGAAAGCGATCCCCACCGCGTTCTCGAAGGCATGGCGATCGCCGCTTATGCCGTGGGTGCAAACCACGGCTACATCTACATTCGCGCCGAATATCCCCTGGCAATCCAACGGTTGCAAAAAGCCATCCAACAGGCGAAACGTTTGGGACTGATGGGAGCGCAAGTTTTCGATTCGCCGTTTGACTTCAAAATCGATATCCGCGTCGGTGCGGGTGCTTTTGTCTGCGGCGAAGAAACCGCCTTAATTGCCTCGGTCGAGGGGAAACGGGGCACCCCCAGACCGAGACCCCCGTACCCAGCAGAACGGGGGTTGTGGAACTGCCCTACCCTAATCAACAACGTGGAAACCTACGCCAACATCGCCCCGATTATCCGGGAAGGGGGCGCTTGGTACGCCAGCATCGGCACGGAAAAAAGCAAGGGAACGAAAGTGTTTGCCCTGACAGGGAAGGTGGCGAATACCGGACTGGTGGAAGTGCCGATGGGAACCACGATCCGGGAACTCGTCGAGGAAATCGGCGGCGGCGTGTCGGGAGGCGGAACCGTCAAAGCGGTACAAATGGGAGGTCCTTCAGGGGGGTGCGTTCCCGCCCACTTGCTCGATACCCCCGTCGATTACGACTCCTTGCAGCAAGTGGGAACGATGATGGGGTCGGGCGGGGCGATCGTCATGGACGACACCACCAGTATGGTAGAAATTGCCCGATTTTACATGGAATTTTGCCGAGATGAAAGTTGCGGCAAATGCGTCCCCTGTCGGGCGGGAACGGTACAGCTATACGAGTTATTGAGCAAAATACTCGATCGCCAAGCCACTGATCGAGACTTGGCGCAGTTGATTGAATTGTGCCAGATGGTACGAGAAATGAGCCTCTGCGGTTTGGGCATGGCGGCACCCAACCCGGTCATCAGTACCTTGCAGTATTTCCGCGAAGAGTACGAGGAGTTGTTGATTAAGTAATCAGTTTGTAGGGTGTGTTGAGGAACGAAACGCACCGTTTTGTGAGTTACCTTCCCCAATTACCAATTACCAATTGCCGATTACCCGCTTTATATCGAACATCACGAGAACTAGAACGATGAATGCGAAAAACTTTGCCACGATCGATGGGAACGAAGCGGTTGCCCGCGTTGCCTATCCCCTCAATGAAGTCATCGCCATTTACCCCATCACCCCGGCGTCTCCGATGGGCGAATGGGCGGATGCCTGGGCGAGTGAGGGTCGCCCGAACCTGTGGGGAACTGTCCCCTCTGTTGTCGAAATGCAGGGGGAAGGAGGCGCAGCGGGGACGGTACACGGCGCGTTACAAACGGGATCGCTAACCACCACCTTTACGGCTTCCCAGGGGTTGCTGTTGATGATCCCCAACCTGTACAAAATTGCTGGGGAACTGACTCCTTGCGTGATTCACGTCGCCGCCCGATCGCTGGCGGCGCAAGGTTTGTCCATTTTCGGGGATCACAGCGATGTGATGGCGGCACGATCGACGGGTTTTGCCCTGTTGTGTTCGGCGTCGGTGCAGGAAGCGCAGGATTTCGCCTTAATCGCCCACGCCGCCACCTTGAAAGCGCGAATTCCCTTCCTCCACTTTTTCGATGGTTTCCGGACCTCTCACGAGGTTCAGAAAGTGGAATTGTTAGAGGATGCGGTGTTGCGAGCCTTGATGGACGAGGAGAAAATCGCCGAACACCGCGATCGCGCCTTAACTCCCGATCGCCCGGTACTGCGAGGCACGGCACAAAATCCCGACGTTTACTTCCAAGCTCGCGAAAGCGTCAACCCCTTTTATAACGCTTGCCCGGACATTGTGCAAGCCGAAATGGATCGATTTGGGGAACTGACGGGGCGGCAATATCACCTGTTTGAATACCACGGTGCAGTGGATGCCGATCGCGTCTTAATTCTCATGGGTTCGGGTTGCGAAGCGGTACACGAAACGGTGGATTACTTAAATCGAAATGGGGAAAAAGTTGGGGTTGTGGCAGTTCGATTGTATCGCCCCTTTGCCACCGAGAAACTGATCGCCGCCTTACCGGAAACCGTGCGGGCGATCGCCGTTTTAGATCGCACCAAAGAACCCGGATCGGCAGGAGAACCCCTCTATCAAGATGTCCTCACCGCCATTCAAGAAGTGCAATGGGGCAACGATTCCCAACTCAAAGCCAAACTGCAAAACCTGAAAACCGTCGTTGCCGGACGCTACGGACTCTCTTCTAAAGAGTTCAACCCGGCAATGATTAAGGGGATTTTCGAGAACCTCAACGCTACCCCTGCCAAGAATCACTTTACCATTGGTATCGAAGACGATCTCACTCACACCTCTCTGAGTTACGATCGCACCTTTACCACCGAACCGGATAGCGTCGTCCGCGCCCTATTCTACGGTTTGGGTTCCGATGGGACGGTGGGAGCAAACAAAAACTCGATTAAAATTATCGGGACCCAAACCGATAATTACGCCCAAGGTTACTTCGTCTACGACTCGAAAAAATCCGGTGCTGTTACCGTGTCCCACTTACGGTTCGGGCCGGAGAAAATCCGATCCACGTACTTAATCGAACAAGCCAACTTTATCGGCTGCCACCAGTGGATTTTCCTAGAAACCTTGGATGTTTTGAGTGCGGCGGCAACCGGGGCAACGTTCTTGCTCAACAGTCCCTATCCTGCCGAAGAAGTTTGGCAACATTTGCCCCTAGAAATCCAAGAAACAATCGTTCGCAAAAACCTGAAAGTTTACACCATCAACGCCAACCAAGTTGCCCGAGATAGCGGGATGGGCGGGCGGATCAATACGGTGATGCAAACCTGTTTCTTTGCATTAGCAGGCGTTCTCCCACGGGAAGACGCGATCGCCGCCATTAAAGGGGCGATCGTCAAAACTTACAGCAAAAAAGGCGATGTCATCGTCCAAATGAACTTACAGGCGGTCGATAATACCCTCGCCAACTTATTTGAAGTGCCGGTTGGCACTGCCGATAGTTCCCTGCACCGTCGCTATCCCATCTCGGCATCCGCCCCCGACTTCGTGCGCAACATCGAAGGCAAAATGCTCGTCCGCCAAGGCGACGAACTCCCCGTCAGTGCCTTACCCTGCGACGGCACGTATCCCACCGGAACCGCCCGTTGGGAAAAACGCAACATCGCCGAGTTTATCCCCGTATGGGAACCCGATATCTGCGTCCAATGCGGCAAGTGCATGATGGTTTGCCCCCACGCGGTGATTCGCGGCAAGGTTTACAACGACAGCGCCCTTGCTAACGCCCCGGAAACCTTCAAGTCTACCGCAACGCGGGATAAAGACTTCAGCGGTCAAAAATTCACCATCCAAGTTGCCCCCGAAGACTGTACCGGATGCGGCGTTTGCGTCGATGTGTGTCCCGCCAAGGATAAAGCGCAACCTTCCCGTCGCGCCTTGAATATGGCACCGCAATTGCCCCTACGAGACGCCGAGAAAGTCAATTGGGACTTCTTCTTGGGCTTGCCCAATCCCGATCGCACCCAACTGAAACTGAACCAAATTCGCCAGCAACAGATGCTCGAACCGTTATTCGAGTTTTCCGGAGCCTGTGCCGGATGCGGGGAAACCCCTTACTTGAAATTGGCGAGTCAGTTATTCGGCGATCGCATGGTCATTGCCAACGCCACGGGTTGTTCCTCCATCTACGGCGGCAACTTGCCCACCACCCCCTGGAGTCAGAACGATGCGGGTCGGGGTCCTGCTTGGTCGAATTCCCTGTTTGAAGATAACGCCGAATTCGGGTTGGGATTCCGGGTCTCGATCGACAAACACGCAGAATATGCCGCCGAACTGCTGCACCAATTAACCCCCGAACTGGGCGAAGAAATGGTTCGCGAAATCCTCGATGCCGAACAGAAAACCGAAGCCGATATCGAATCGCAACGGCAGCGAGTAGCGGCATTGAAAGAACGGTTGCCAAGTCTCGATTCTCCCGCCGCCAAAAAACTGCAAAGCCTTGCCGACTATCTGGTGAAAAAATCCGTCTGGATTATCGGGGGAGACGGTTGGGCGTACGACATCGGCTACGGCGGCTTGGATCACGTCCTGGCTTCCGGGCGTAACGTCAACATCTTGGTCATGGATACGGAAGTTTACTCCAACACCGGGGGACAGTCCTCCAAAGCCACGCCACGGGGTGCGGTGGCTAAATTCGCCGCCGGAGGCAAACCCGCACCCAAGAAGGATTTGGGCTTAATCGCCATGACTTACGGCAACGTTTACGTGGCGTCGGTGGCAATGGGGGCACGGGACGAACACACCCTCAAAGCCTTCCTGGAAGCCGAAGCCTACGACGGTCCCTCGCTGATTATCGCCTACTCCCACTGCATCGCCCACGGCATCAACATGCAAACCGCCATGAGCCATCAAAAGGCGGTGGTGGAAAGCGGACGGTGGTTGCTGTACCGCTACCATCCCGATCGCGCGGCAGCTGGGGAAAACCCCTTGCAACTCGATTCTCGCAGTCCGAAGAAATCCGTTAAAGATACCTTCAATGCGGAAAATCGGTTCAAGATGCTGACCAAAACCCAACCCGAAGCCGCCAAACAACTGTGGGCGCAAGCTCAGGAGGATATCGATACCCGCTGGCAGACGTACGAATACCTCGCCGCACGGCAGCTTGGGGAGGAGTGAAGATAGTAGGGGGAGCAGGGGAGGCAGGGGAGGCAGGGGGAGCAAGGGAAGCAGGGGGAGAGAAACAACTAACAACTAACAACTAACCAACCCCAAACCCCTAACACCAAATGACGAATGACAAATGACCAACCCAAAAAGATGGATATTACAACCACGTATCTCGGAATGAATTTGCGATCGCCCCTCGTCCCCAGTGCGGCGGCACCGCTGACCGAAAATCTCGACAACATCAAACGCATGGAGGATAGCGGTGCGGGGGCGGTTGTCTTGCACAGTATCTTTGAAGAGCAACTGACGCTCGAGCAGTTTGAACTGGAACATCATCTCACTTACGGTACGGAAAGTTTCGCTGAAGCTTTGACCTATTTCCCCGAACCGGAGACGTTCCACGTCGGACCGGAGGAATATCTCAACCACATCCGGCGGGCGAAAGAAATGGTCGAGATCCCAATTATTGCCAGCTTAAACGGTTCCACCCTGGGCGGTTGGACGGAGTTTGCCCGCCAAATTGAGGCAGCCGGTGCCGATGCCCTGGAATTGAACATCTATAGCATTCCCACGGATTTGGACACTCCAGGGGCGCAAATCGAAGCGGATTTGGTGGAAATCCTGCGGACGGTGCGATCGGCGGTGCAAATTCCGATCGCCCTGAAACTCAGCCCGTTTTACAGCAACCTCGCCCACATGGCGAAGCAGTTCGCCGACGCGGGGGTCAACGGGTTGGTGCTGTTCAATCGGTTTTACCAACCGGATATCGATATGGACGAGTTGGTGGTGCGTCCCAACATCCTGTTGAGTACCCCCCAAGCGATGCGCTTGCCCCTGCGCTGGATCGCCATCCTCTACGGTCGGGTGGCGGTGGACTTTGCCGCCACCTCCGGCATTCAAACCGGGAAAGACGCGATCGAGATGTTGATGGTGGGTGCGAGTATTACTCAAGTTTGCTCGACCCTATTGCGCCACGGCATCTCCCACTTACGGACGATCGAAGCCGATATGCACCGTTGGCTCGAAGAACGGGAGTACGAGTCGATCCGACAGTTGCAAGGCAGCATGAGCCAGCGCAATTGTCCCGATCGCAGTGCGTTTGAACGGGTGCAGTACATGAAAGGCATCCAATCCTATACCCCGGAACACCCCCTCGTTGCCGGAGAAGAAACTGCCCGTCGTTAGGGTCACTGCTCTCAGCCAGCAAAGCCGATATGCACTGCAATTCCGAACCCTTAAAAGCCGTCCTCGATGACATCTTCAGCGTTTCCGAGCGGATTTTGACCGATCGTCGCGCCCAATTACAACCCCAAGAAATGGGAACGGTCACGTATTTGGGAAACGGGATCGCCCGTGCCGTCGGCTTACCCCGAGTGCAATCCTCGGAATTGGTGCGGTTTCCCGGCGATCGCTTGGGGATGGCATTCAACCTCGATCCCCAGGAAGTGGGCATTATTCTACTCGACGAAAGCGAAGGATTAAAAGCCGGTTGTGAAGTCTACCGCACCGGGCGAGTGCTAGAGGCGACCGTAGGGGAGGGCTTGCTCGGTCGAGTTGTGGATGCGACCGGTCGTCCCTTGGACAATCGGGGAACGGTTGCCACGATCGAAAAACGCCCCATCGAGCGAGAAGCCCCAGCGATTATCGATCGTGCCCCCGTGACCGTTCCCCTGCAAACCGGGATTAAGGCGATCGATGCCCTGATTCCCATCGGTCGAGGGCAACGAGAGTTAATTCTCGGAGATCGGCAAACGGGAAAAACCGCGATCGCCCTGGACACTATCCTCAATCAAAAAGATCGAGATGTCATTTGCGTGTATTGCGCCATCGGTCAGCGCAGTTCGGCGGTGGCGAAGCTGATTGCGGACTTGCGCGAGCGTCGGGCGATGGACTACTGCATCGTCGTGGTCGCGGGCGGAGAAATGCCTCCTGGATTGCAGTACATTACGCCCTATGCTGCCACGACCATGGCAGAATACTTTACGGAGCGGGGACGGGATGTTCTCATCGTCTACGACGATCTGATCCAACACGCTCGCGCCTATCGCGAACTGTCCCTGCTGCTGCGCCGCCCTCCCGGTCGAGAAGCCTTTCCCGGCGACATTTTTTACATCCACGCTCGCCTGCTGGAACGATCGACCCATCTGCGCCCCGAACTGGGAGGGGGTTCGCTGACGGCATTACCGATCGTCGAAACCGAAGCTCAGAATTTATCGGCTTACATCCCCACCAACCTGGTCTCGATTACCGACGGTCAGATTTACCTGACCCCCGACTTGTTTCAAAAAGGGATTTTACCGGCGATCGATATCGGGAGATCCGTGTCTCGGGTGGGGGGCAAAACCCAGTTGCCCGCCTATCGTTCCGTCGCGGGGGATCTGCGGCTATCCTACTCCCAGTTTGAAGAATTGGAGGCATTTTCTCGCTTCGGGACGAAACTCGACGACGCCACCCGCCAAACCCTAGCACGGGGTCAGCGAGTGCGGGAAGTCCTCAAACAAAACCAATACGAACCGATTCCCGTTGCCGAGCAAATTGCTGTGTTGCTGGCAGTCACTCAGGGATGCTTCGATCGCCTGTCCCTCGACGAGATCGGCACAGCCCAACAGGCGTTCCGTCGAGCGATCGTCGAACGGTGTCCCGAAATTTGTCGGCGGATCGAGCGCGGAGAACCCCTGAGTCCGGACGATCGCCAAGTGCTGTTAACGCTGTCGGAGGGGACACCATGACGCTGGAAGCCCTGAAACGGAAAATCGATACCGCTCGCGATTTGCAATCCGTGGTCAAGACCATGAAAACCCTCGCCGCCGTCAGTATTCGCCAGTACGAAAAGGCGGCGGTCTCCCTGAGCGAGTACAACCGCACTCTGCAAATGGGAATGCAGATTTTGCTGAAAACCAGTCCGGAAAGTCTGGCGAGGATGAAACCCTTTCCTACCGATCGCTTGGGGGTTGTCGCCTTCGGTTCCGACCAGGGGATGTGCGGTCAGTTTAACGAACGGATTGCGGAGTTTACCCTCGGGCATCTGGACGCTCTCCCCATCCCACCCCCGAGTCGGATCGTGTTGACCGTGGGAACGCGACTGCGCGATCGCCTGGAAACCGCAGGGCAACGGAGCGAAAACTGTTCGATCGTTCCGGGGTCGATTGCCGGGATCGTCCCCCTCGTCCAGGAAACGGTGTTGACCTTGGAATCATGGCGGCGAGAGCATCATATCGATCGCATCCTCGTCTTTAATAACCGTCCGATTTCCGGTGCCGCCTATCACCCTCGCCAACGGCAAATTTTTCCTCTGAATATCCCTCGGCTGCGCCAATTACAGCAGAAGCCGTGGAACTCTTCCACGCTGCCGACCTTTACGATGAATCCAGAACGCTTGGTTTCGGCTCTCTTTCGCCAACATTTTTTCGTATCTCTCTATCGGTCTTGTGTGGAGTCATTAGCCAGCGAAAATGCCAGTCGTTTGGCTTCCATGCAAATTGCCGAAAAAAATATCCAAGAACGTCTGAGCGAACTCCAAGCCGAATTTCACCACCAACGTCAAGAGATCGTCACCGAAGAACTCCTCGATATTGTGTCGGGCTTCGAGTCCGTGCGTCAATCCGAGTGACTCAGAAGAATACAGGAGCAGGGGGAGCGGGGGAGGCAGGGGAAGCCGGGGGAGAGAAGCAACTAACCATTAACCCCATCACAAACCCCAAACCCCAAACCCCAAACCCCAAATGATAAATGATGCACGATCGAACGACCCCAGGTACCGTTATTTCTATTCGCGGCAGTATTGTCGATGTTCGTTTTGCCCGATCGCTGCCCGAACGTCACAACTTGTTACACGCGGGCGATCGAGGGAACGTTGCCCTGGAGGTGGAAACGTATCTCAATCCTGAAGTGGTGCGATCGATCGCCCTGACTCCCACCCAAGGACTGGCGAGGGGGTCTCCGGTCAGCGATACGGGGCATCCCATCCAAGTTCCCGTGGGAGATCGGTTGCTCGGTCGGATGTTGAACGTCTTTGGCGAAACGGTAGATGGTAAAGAGCCGTTACGAGGCGGAACTTGGCGATCGATTCACGCCCGTCCCGTCTCTCTCCACGATCGCGTGACCACCACAGAACTTTTCCAAACGGGCATTAAAGCGATCGACGTTCTCGCCCCCTTAGAAAAAGGAGGAAAAGCGGGTTTATTTGGCGGAGCGGGGGTGGGGAAGACGGTTTTAATCTCCGAGTTGATTCACAATTTGGTGAGTCGCTACGAAGGGGTGAGCATTTTCTGCGGCATCGGCGAGCGATCGCGGGAAGCCGAGGAACTTTACCGGGAAATTCAGGAAGCGGGGGTACTCGAGAATACGGTGATGATTTTCGGGCAAATGAACGAATCCCCCGGCGTTCGTTTCCGAGTGGGACACGCCGCCTTAACCATGGCAGAATATTTCCGCGATCGTCACCAAGATGTCCTATTGACCATCGACAATATTTTCCGCTTCATTCAAGCGGGATCGGAGGTCTCGGGTTTGATGGGACAACTCCCCTCGCGGGTGGGCTACCAACCCACCCTCGCCACGGAACTCGCCGAACTCGAAGAGCGCATCTGCAACACCCGAAACGGTTCGATTACCTCCGTACAGGCGGTCTACGTTCCGGCGGACGACTTTACCGATCCCGCTGCCGTTCACACCTTTTCCCACCTTTCCGCGTCGATCGTTCTCTCCCGCAAGCGAGCCAGTCAGGGACTTTATCCGGCGATCGATCCCCTGCAATCCACCTCCAAAATCCTCACCCCGAAAGTGGTGGGCAACCGCCACTACCAAATCGCTCGAGCCGTTCGCCAGACCTTAGCCAACTATGAAGATCTCAAAGATATTATTGCCATGCTCGGTCTCGAAGAACTCGCGCAAAGCGAACGACAGATCGTCAATCGCGCCCGCCGCCTGGAGCGATTTCTCACGCAGCCGTTCTTTACCACCACGCAATTTACCGGACTCGAAGGGCGGAGCGTCCGCTTAGAAGATGCCCTAGAGGGGTGCGATCGCATCCTCAACGATGAGTTCGCCGACTACCCAGAACAGTCCCTCTACACCATCGGTAACATCAATGAAGCTCGAAAACCGTGAGACTAACTCCCGAACTCCTGAACTCCTGAACTCCTGTAGGCGCAGCCAGTGCGAAGCACTTACTCCTGAACTCCTGTCCCCACCCTATCTTGAGGAATTCACATCAGACATGAGACTTAAAGTATTACTGCCCACCGAAGTCCTGGTCGATCGATCGGTAACGAAAGTTATTGCCGAAGCCCAAAATGGCTCCTTCTGCATTTTGCCGCGCCATATCGACTTCCTCGCAGCCTTAGTCCCCGGCATCCTCTCCTTTGAATTAGAATCGGGACAAGAGGTCTTTCTGGCTGTTGATGAAGGAATCTTGGTCAAGTGCGGCACGGAAGTGTTAGTTTCGACCCTGAATGCCGTGCGATCGGACGATCTCGAACAACTCAAGCAAACCGTCGAGCAGCAGTTTCGGGTATTGGACGAACGAGAGAGGCTCACCCGTTCGGCTCTGGCGAAGTTGGAAGCTAGTATGGTGTATCGTTTCCAGGAGTTAAGAAGCTAATGGACGAACCTGACGACGATCGAAACAACGATCGAGCCATTTGGCAAACGTTTCACAAACAAGTCGAAACAAAAGCCGATCGTAAAATCCAAGCCAGACGAGAGAAAAAAAATATCTGGTTTGCGATCGGAATGTTCGGCATGGTGGGTTGGTCTGTCACCGTCCCGGCGTTGCTCTGCATTGCCTTGGGGGTGTGGATCGATACTCGTTTTCCCAGTCGATATTCTTGGACGTTGATGTTGTTATTAGTGGGGATCGTCCTGGGATGTATCAATGCCTGGTACTGGATAAAAAAGGAGAGCGATCGCCATTGATGATGACAGGATTTCACCCCACCCCAACGACCCCGAACGGGCTGGCTGCCATCGCGTTTCTGGCTGGCTCAGGCATAGGATCGATCTACTTCGGAGGTCTCTGGCTCACCATTCGACAACTGTCTGTCTCTCGATATCCTTTTGCATTGTTCTTCGTCAGCTTGCTACTGCGCTTGGCGATCGCCATGGGTGGTTTCTACCTGATTATCCATCGATCGACCGGAGACGAATTAATTATAATTTTGTTAATTTGTATCTGCGGATTCCTCATCGTTCGCAATCTTTTTATATATTTAGATCGAAGGTATTTATCTCAAATTTATCCTGATCGCTTTGAAAAAAATGGTGAAAATTCATGAATCTCACCCCCGATCGAATTATTGTTTGGCAATGGGGAGCCTTTGACCTCAATGCCACTCTCGTTTTTACCTGGCTGGTGATGGCATTTCTCGCGATCTTTTCGGGATGGGTCACCCACAAGTTATCCCCCTCAACCCAAATCTCCCGAGGGCAGAATCTTCTGGAAGTTCTCGTGCTGGGAATTCGCAACCAAATCCGAGAAGTAAGCGAACAAGAACCCGATCCGTACTTACCGTTTGTAGGTACGCTGTTTATCTTTATTGCTGTGTCCAACATCCTGAGCGTTATTCCGGGCTATCAACCGCCCACGGGTTCCCTGTCTACCACGGCTGCCCTCGCCATTTGCGTCTTTTTCGCCGTTCCCCTCTACGGTATCGGCAAACAGGGGCTGAGGGGCTACTTGAAACAATATCTAGAGCCGAATCCTATCATGCTGCCCTTCAACATTTTTGGGGAATTTTCCCGGATTTTGGCACTAGCCGTCCGTTTGTTTGGCAATGTCATGAGCGGGACGACGATCGCCGGAATTTTACTGTCGGTAGTCCCGCTCTTTTTCCCAGCAGTGATGCAGGTAATGGGGCTATTAACCGGACTGATTCAAGCCTATATTTTCGCAATCCTGGCAATGGTCTATATCGCCGCTGCCACCGCCGTCGAGCAGGACAAAAACGAGGCAACAGGAGAACTCAAAAATGGATAGTATTACACTCATTGGGATGGCATCTATTTTCACAGCGGGAATCACCATTGCCATCGGTTCGATCGGTCCGGCATTGGGTGAAGGACGCGCTCTCGCCCAAGCTTTAAGTTCCCTGGCACAACAACCTGATGAAGCCAACACGATTACTCGCATCCTCTTCGTCGGCATGGCTCTGGTGGAATCGACGGCAATTTACTGTTTTGTCATTACGTTAATCCTGATTTTTGCCAACCCCTTTTGGAATTACGTCGTGGCTCGAACCGGGGGATAAACCATGCTCATCGATCCGGTAACAGTTGTCGCTCAAATTGTTAACTTTCTCATCCTCGTCGCCCTCCTCAAACGCTTCCTCTACGGTCCGATTATCCAAGCAATGGAAGCACGGGAGCAAAGAATTTCCACTCGCCTTCAGGAAGCTGCCGCCAGGGTTGAAGATGCTCGACAGGAAGCCGAACTTTACCGTCAAAAACAACAGGAAATCGACGATCGGCGCGAAGAATTGTTGAATCTCGCCCAGCAAGAGGTTGAGAGAGAGCGTCAAGTTTTAATGGAACGAGCGCGTTCTGAAGTCGAGATCGCGCGGACCCAATGGTACGACGCATTGGAGCGGGAAAAGCAATCCTTTTTGCAAGATCTGCGCCAACGAGCGAGTCGGCAAATTGTCACGATCGCCCGTCGGGTTTTGGGGGATCTGGCGAATGCAGATTTGGAGGAGCAAATCGTCGAAACTTTCATCGATCGTCTCCACCATGTAGATGAGTCTCAGCTACAGATGATGCATTCTTCCTCAAATCCCAAATGCGAATTGGAGATTCGCACTACGTTTGAAATTTCGCCCGAAAAGCGTTCCCATCTCGTGCGGGCGATCGGCGAACAAATGGGGATAGATGTCGCGGTGAAGTTCGAGAAAATCTCCGAGGCAATTTGCGGTATCGAGCTTTGCGATCGAAATTATAAACTTTCCTGGAATTTTGCGCATTATTTGCAAGATCTGGAGGTAGAAATGGAACGAGCGTTGGCAAAGGAAATCTCAGATCGTTCATGGCTGGCACAGAGGGGAGATCGAGAGATTGATGGGGACTAAAACAACCTAGAGGTTTGAGATTTGTAAATAAAGATCGGTTTTCCCTAGGAGATGAGTTAGATAAATTTACATTCAGTTACATCGATTCGGTCTTGAGGATTTTCCTCTACAATGAGGGTAGGCAAAATCAAACAATCTGCTCCGAGTTCAATCGAAATTTAGGAGAGTCATCATGATTGCAATTCTGCTCCATCGACTCGATAATCTTCCGATCTTGGGGGTCTCTAAGTCGAGTTACTGGAGAGAATGAGAATTTCATTTCAAGTCTCGCAGTAGAAGCTTAGTTCCAAGAACACATCCAACTCGCTCGCTCCATCCTTTCAACCGTTAAACCCCGTTTTTCTAGGTTTGAAGCTGAAGAATTTTGAAAATTGCGAACAGAATAGCCAGAACGAAAAATTCGGTGTTTCCCAATAAGAAATGAGGGATGTGGGCTGCATTTTTATACGGCATCCGCTCAACGCGATCGATCGCAATCGGCAAGCAGAACCCTGAAATAGCTCCTGACTGAACGATCTTTCCCGATATGACCGATCGACAACCTTAATCCTGCGCTTCGCAGTCTGTCAATTGAGTTTTGAGGCGTTCAATTTTGCCTCCTCTCCCACCCCAAGAAACCCAGCTACAAAGTCCCGTTACCCTAACCTAACGATCGAGGAGAACTTACATTCATGTCCGTTTGTACCCTAACCATCGATGGCAAAGATGTGGCGATCGAAGCCGGAGCGACCCTTCTCGACGCCGCCAAAGAAGCGGGGATCGAGATCCCCAGACTGTGCTACCTAGAAGGACTGTCTTCTGTGGGAGCCTGTCGCCTGTGTATGGTAGAACTCGCCGGAACCAACAAACTCTTTCCCGCCTGCGTCACCGCCGTTGCCGAAGGCATGGAAGTCCGCACCCAAAGTCCCAAATTGCAAAACTATCGCCGGATGACGGTGGAACTGCTGTTTGCTGAAGGAAATCACGTCTGTGCGGTGTGCGTGGCAAATGGCAACTGCGAATTGCAAGATGTGGCGATCGCCGTCGGCATGGATCACAGCCGTTTTACCTACCAATTCCCCACCCGCAGCATCGATATCTCTCACCCGAAATTCGGGATCGATCGCAATCGCTGCATCCTCTGCACCCGCTGCGTCCGGGTTTGCGACGAAATCGAAGGGGCCCACGTTTGGGATGTCGCCAACCGAGGCGAAAACTGCGAAATCGTTGCCGGACTCGATCGACCCTGGGGCGAAGTTTCCGCCTGCACCTCCTGCGGCAAATGCGTCGATGCCTGTCCCACGGGTTCGATCTTCCGCAAAGGCGAAACTACTGGCGAGAAAGCACGCGATCGCGAAAAATTGGAATTCCTCGCTCAAGCTCGCCAACAGCATGAATGGGTTCGGTAGATTTTGAGCAGGGGGAGCAGGGGAAGCCGGGGAAGCAGGGGAAGCAGGGGGAGCTTTCTTGAGCAGGGGAAGAAGAATAGAGATCGATAACCAACCCCAAATGACCGATGACCAATGACAAATGACAAATGACCAATTATGACTAAAATTCGTTTTGCAACTGTTTGGCTCGCGGGATGTTCCGGCTGTCATATGTCCTTCCTCGATCTCGACGAATGGCTTCTGGAACTGGCGCAACACGTCGATGTGGTTTATTCTCCTGTCGGTTCGGATATTAAGGAATATCCCGACAACGTGGATGTGTGCTGGGTGGAAGGCGGCGTCGCCAACGAGGACAATCTGGAACTGATCCACCAAGTGCGAGCCAAAACCAAACTATTGGTTTCCTTCGGCGATTGTGCCGTGACTGCCAACGTGCCAGGGATGCGCAATATGCTCGGCGGCGTGGAACCCGTCCTCAAACGCGCCTATCTAGAGTTGGGTGACGTGACCCCACAACTCCCTGACGAGCCGGGAATCGTCCCTCCCTTACTCGACCAAGTGAGACCCGTTCACGAAATCGTCAACGTCGATTTGTTTATTCCCGGTTGTCCCCCCAGCGCCGATCGCATCAAAGCTACCCTCGAACCCCTCCTGCGCGGCGAAATGCCCCAAATGGTCGGACGCGAGATGATTAAATTCGGCTAGATGAAGCAGGGGGAGTTAGTGTTTCATTAACCAGGGTGAGGGATTATTAATCATGCTGACAAGACCTGCTAAAACCTGGTTATAAGTTCTGTAAATCTCTCGATCGGTTTCAGTTTTGATGTAATTACATCTGACGGCAAATTCGATCCAGGTTTGGGTTTCGGCTGCTTCAGCTTCGCAATCGTTGAGCTTGGCAATAAAAGCAGCTTCGTACCGACGCTTTCGCCATGCTTCTGCAAAGTTGGCACAAACAGAACGCGAAGAACGACGAATTTGGTCTGTTAAAGAGTACCGTTCTTCAATGGGAAACTGCTTGGACAACTCAAAAATCTGCATGGCAGCTTCAAATGCTTTCTTGTAGACTTCCAATTCTTTATGACTTTTATAGGGTTCTCGACTCCATTCCATAGATCCTTATTGCTCCCCCTGCCTCCCCTGCCTCCCCTGCCTCCCCTGCTCAATAACGCTTCCATTATCATTCATTCTCAATAAATTGCCATGACTAAAACCGTTGTTATCGATCCCGTCACTCGCATCGAGGGTCACGCTAAAATTTCGATTTTCTTAGACGATGCTGGAGAAGTCGAAGATGCCCGCTTTCACGTCGTCGAATATCGCGGCTTTGAAAAGTTTTGCGAAGGTCGCCCCTTTACGGAAATGGCGGGAATCACGGCTCGAATTTGCGGAATCTGTCCCGTCAGCCACTTACTCGCCGCTGCTAAAACGGGGGATAAAATCCTGGCGGTGAAAATTCCTGCGGCAGCAGAAAAATTGCGGCGGCTGATGAATTTGGGGCAAATTACTCAATCTCACGCTCTGTCCTTTTTCCATCTCAGCAGTCCGGATTTTCTGTTAGGTTGGGAAACCGATGCGGCTAAACGTAACGTTTTCGGCTTAATTGAAGCGAATCCCGATTTGGCTCGGGCGGGAATTCGCCTGCGGCAGTTCGGTCAGACGATTATTGAGAAGCTGGGAGCGCGGAAAATTCACGCGGCGTGGACGGTTCCCGGCGGGGTGCGATCGCCCTTATCTGAAGAAGGACGCGACTGGATTCGCGATCGCCTGCCGGAATCCTTCGCCACCCTAGAAACGGCATTAGGCTTATTTAAAGGGATGCTGGACGATGCCTTGAAAACTGAGGTCGAAGTCTTTGGCGATTTTCCCTCGCTGTTTATGGGTTTGGTGGGCAAAGACGGCGTGTGGGAACATTACGACGGCACGCTGCGTTTCACTGATAGCGAGGGCAATATCGTTGCTGATGGATTGAGCGAAGACAATTACCGCGATTTCATCGGCGAATCGGTGGAAAAATGGTCGTATCTCAAGTTCCCGTATTACAAACCCCTAGGCTATCCCGACGGGATTTATCGCGTCGGTCCCTTGGCACGGGTGAATATTTGCTCCGGGTTCGGAACCCCCAAAGCCGATCGCGAGTTGCAGGAATTCCGCGATCGCGCTGGCGGCGTGGCAACCTCGTCGTTCTTCTACCATTACGCTCGCCTGTTGGAAATTCTCGCCTGTTTGGAACGCATTGAAGGGCTGATGGACGATCCGGATCTGCTGTCCTCGCGGGTGCGATCAACAGGTGGCGTCAACCAACTCAACGCCGTCGGTGTCAGCGAAGCACCACGGGGAACCCTCTTCCACCACTACCAAGTGGACGAAAACGGATTGTTGGAAAAAGTCAACTTGATCGTGGCAACGGGGAACAACAATTTGGCGATGAACAAAACCGTTACCCAAATCGCCCAGCATTACATCCACGGTTCCGAAATTCCCGAAGCGATGCTCAATCGGGTGGAACACGGCATCCGCTGTTACGATCCCTGTTTGAGTTGTTCCACCCACGCGGCGGGTCAAATGCCCCTGCATTTGCAGTTAATCGCGCCCGATCGCACCATTATCGACGAAAAATGGCGGAATTGATGGAAACCCTGGTTATTGGGTACGGGAACACCCTCCGCAACGATGATGGAGCGGGACAGGCGGTGGCAGAGGCGATCGCCGATCGCTCTCTCCCCGGCGTCCGCGTGCTTTGCGTTCACCAACTGACGCCGGATTTAGCCGCAGAAATTGCCACGATCGATCGGGCGATTTTCGTCGATGCCGTTCCTTGGCAGGATGGCGTACCCCCTCGGGTGCAAATCCAGTCTCTCGATCCGCATCCTCCCAACAATTCCTTGGGACATTCCTGCGATCCCCGATCGATTTTAGCGTTAAGTCAGTTACTGTTTGATCGCCTTCCCGAGGCATATTGGGTATTAATTCCGGCGATCAATTTTGAATTTGGCGAAACATTTTCGGAGGTGACAAAAGAGGCGATCGAAGTCGCAGTTCGCCAAATTACCCAGATCTGTAGGGGCGAAGCATTTGCCCGAAAATCCTGAATACAAGACCCTACAATGTATGCAAATGCTTCGCCCACCCTTCGCCCACCCAGATCGAAAAACGTAGGGTGCGTTAAGGCACGAAACGCACCGCATTGGTCATGGGTCGTGGGGGGTTTAGAGTTCGGAGTTTGGGGTTTGGGTAATCGGTAATTGCGCTTTCGCATTCACTATCCCCGCGTCTCCGTATCTCCGTGTCTCCGTGTCCCCCTTCCCCTGCCTCCCCTGCTCCCCCTGCTTCCCCTGCTTTCTCTGCCCTCTGCCTTATCTTCAAACCATGCACGAAGTCAGCTTAATGGAACAAACGCTAGAAATCGCGATCGCCCAAACCCAAGCGCAAAATTCCACCCAAATTCATCGCTTAAAAATGCGAATTGGCGAACTCTCTGGGGTCGTTCCAGAAGCGCTTAATTTTGCCTTTGATGTCGTCACCCGAGGAACGATCGCCGAAGGAGCAACCTTGCAAATCGAAACCGTGCCAACGATTTGTTACTGTTCCCAGTGCGATCGCGAGTTTCATCCCGTGGATGCTTATATTTACGAATGTCCCGATTGCGGCAATTTAAGCTTTCAAATTCGATCGGGACGAGAAATCGAACTCACATCTTTGGAGGTCTCATAATATGTGTGGAACTTGCGGCTGTCACGACGAACATTCGACCGTACATTTACATACCCCCGATCGAGAAATTGCAGCGATCGAACCCCATACTCATCCCCATCGATCGATTCAAGTCGAACAATCGATCCTCGCCAAAAATGATAAAATTGCCCATCAAAATCAGCACTATTTCGCCGATCGCCATATTTACGTTCTCAACGTTGTTTCCAGTCCGGGATCGGGAAAAACCACGTTAATGACCAAAACGATCGATCGATTAAAAGATCGCGTTCGCGTTGGCGTCATCGTCGGCGATCTCGCCACCGATAACGACGCCCAACGGCTTCGCAGTACGGGGGTTCCCGTCGTCCAAATCACCACCGGAACCTTATGCCATCTCGAAGCGCAAATGATTCGCCAAGCGGCAGAGCAATTACCGTTAGACAACATCGATTTACTAATAATTGAAAATGTCGGAAATTTAGTGTGTCCGGCAGCTTATGATTTGGGCGAAAATTTGCGAATCGTCTTGCTTTCCGTTACCGAAGGCGAAGACAAACCGCTAAAATATCCGACGATGTTTAAATCTGCCGATATCGCGATCGTCAACAAAATGGATTTAGCAGCAGCGGTAGAATTCGATCGCCCCACAGCCTTACAAAACCTGCACAAACTTGCCCCCCAAGCGGAAATTTTCGAGGTTTCCGCGAAAACGGGTTTGGGGATGGAAGAATGGTGCGATCGGCTCTTACAGTCCTGTCGATCGATGGCAAACTTATCAGAAGAATGCAATCGCTAATCGATCGTTAATGCGCGATTTTCCCGATCTCCAACCTAACAATAAAGCCTGACAATAAAAGCGGTTAACGACAGTAACACCCGATCGACTCAACCTATGACCCCCGATATCCAACTCCTGGTTCTCGACATCGACGGTACGATTTCCGGCAAATCCAACCAAATTCGAGAACCCGTTTTGCAGGCGATTCACACCGCGCAAACCAAAGGGGTGAAAGTGGCACTGGCAACCGGACGGATGTATCGATCGGCACTGAGCTTCTACGAACTCGTCGGTTCTCAACTGCCTCTGATTTGCTACCAAGGCGCATGGATTCAGGAACCGCTCACCAACACCCTGCACCGCCACCTCTCCGTTGCCACAGATTTCGTCCACCAACTCCTCGACGAGTTCGAGAAACCCGACTGGCACACCCTCTCCGTCCATTTTTACATCGACGATCGCCTCTACGTCCGGGAACTGACCCCCCATACCCGCGCCTATATCGAGCGATCGCAAGTCGAACCCATCGTTGGCGATTTGCGATCGCTCCTCGATCAATTTTCCCCCACCAAAGTGCTGGCACTCAGCGACGATACCGACGCCATCGATCGTCTCTATCGCAGTTTTCGCCAGCGTTACACCCCCCAAGAACTCTACCTCACCAAATCCGTCGCCACCTTCTTTGAAGCAGCAAATCCCCTCGTCAACAAAGGTGCGGCGGTACAGTACCTCGCCGAAGACTTACTCGGTCTTGATCGATCTCAAGTGATGACAATTGGCGATAACTTCAACGATGTAGAAATGATTGCCTATGCCGGAGTTGGTGTAGCAATGGGAGATGCGCCGGCGGAAGTCCGACAAATCGCCGATTGGGTCGCGCCGGGGGTTGAAGAGGATGGGGTAGCAGTAGCGATCGATCGGTTTATTTTGCAGCGGCAGCTTTGAGAGTTTTCACCCGTGCCCTTGCTAGAGGGTACAGAACGGTTTAACGAGAGTTGCGATCGCATAGCTCGAAATCAACTTATCAATGGGCGACCAGGGACTCGAACCCTGAGCCAGCGGATTAAGAGTCCGATGCTCTACCATTGAGCTAGTCGCCCGAATTATGGATTTTTCGTATTTATTCAAAATAGCATAGCAGATTTTTTTGGCGTTTGGGGTTAGGAGTTAGGGATTTGTCGATCGCCTTCGGGATCGGGTCAAAATCCCTTGACTGGGACTTAACAGCAATGCCAGCAAAAACAAGGCAAAGATTACCATCACGATCGCCGGTCCCGAGGGTAAATCCCAATGATAGCTGAAATACATTCCGATCGCACCGGAAAGAATCCCAAAAATCGATCCCACAATCATCATTTCGTGCAACTCTTTAACGATTAAATATGCAGTAGCAGCCGGTCCAGTTAACAGCGCCATCACCAGCAAAACACCAACGGTTTGCATGCTAGCGACGATCGCCAAGGTTATCGCACAAATTAACCCGAAATACATAGTATTAACAGGTAGACCGATGGCTCTCGCACCTAACGGATCGAAGGTATAAAATTGCAGTTCTTTGTAAAACAGTTTGGTTAAAATGAGGACGATTGCTGTAATGACTGCTGTTTCCCAAACATCGGCAGTTGTCACCCCCAAAATATCGCCAAATAGCAAGTTCGACAAGTCCAGCTTATTGGTCTTGAGGACGGTAATCAAAATAATCCCCAATCCTAAAAAACTGCTCAAAATTAGTGACATTGCCGTGTCAATTTTTATTCGCGAACTCGCTCGAATAAAAACCACAAAAAATGCACTAATAACTCCTGCAATAAACGCGCCAATCGATAAATTAATACCCAAAAAAAAAGCAATGGAAATTCCCGGCAAAATGGCATGGGAAATCACGCAAGACATCATGCCTTTTTCCTGGACGATTAAGTAAGTTCCGACGATCGCACACAAAATTCCCAATAACACTGAAATTGCCAGCGCATTGCGGACGAATTGAAATTGCAGCGGTTCGACCAACCACTGCCCAACAACGATCACACCCAAGATACTCAAACTCATAAAGCCATCCTCATCAAGCCATCGATTGCAAGTGGCGACCGTAAACTTTTCGTAAATTTTCAGCCGTGATCACCTCTTGTTTTGACCCCGAAGCAATCAGTTCTTTATCGAGCAATAACAGGCGATCGTAACGATCTAAAGTTTCCCCTAGATCGTGACTGATAACTAAGATAGTTTTTCCTTTTTCTTTCAATTCATCGAACACGTTAAAGAGAATTTCTTCCGTTTTACGATCGACTCCGGCAAAAGGTTCGTCAAAGAAGAATAAATCGGCTTCTTGCGCTAAAGCTCTCGCTAAAAAAACGCGCTGTTGTTGTCCTCCCGATAACTCCCGAATTTGGCGCTGTCGGTACTCCCACATTTCCACTCGTTGCAGTGCAGTATTGACGATTTCTCGAGAGCGACGACTGGGCGAGCGAAACCAACCCGTCGCTCGAATGCGACCCATCATCACCACATTTTGGACGGTAATCGGATAGTCCCAATCGATTTGCGTTCGTTGCGGGACGTAGGCAATCTTTTTGAGTTGGTCTTTGAGCGATCGATGCTGCCATTTGACGCTACCGCGATCGATGGGAATCAATCCGAGAATTCCTTGGACGAGGGTGCTTTTTCCAGCACCGTTGGGTCCTAATAATGCCGTGACTTCTCCGGGTTGCAGGCAGAACGAAACATTCCGCACGGCTTCCGTTTCCCGGTAACTGACCGCCAAATTGCGGACTTCTAACATAGCGGACTTGCATTGAGAACGAACCTATTTATCATAATACGAATATAATGATTATGATTCTCATTGCTGTAAAAAATTGTATGAATTGTTTGCCCATCGACCCCCAAACCCCGTGCAACCTTGCCACTCTTCGGGAAAGACGATCGAGAGCCAGGCAAAAATGGCGATCGGTCTTCGCTGTCGGATTGACTGCCGGATTAGTGGGTTGCGCCACGGCATCGAACCCGCCGGAAACGGTCACCTCTGGGAAACCCACGGTTGTTGCTTCCTATAGCGTGTTGTGCGATTTAACGGAAACCATTGCTGCCGAAACGATCGATCTGGCTTGTCTGATCGATCGCGATCGCGATCCCCACACCTACAGTGCCACCCCTTCCGATCGAGAACGCCTGGAAAAAGCCCAGTTAATCCTTTACGGCGGTTATGAATTCGACACCGCCGTCGAAAGCTTGGTAGACGCTACCCAAAATAGCGCCCCCAAAGTCGCCGTCAACGAGGAAGCCGTTCCCCAACCCCTGATGGGTCACCATCACCATGGCGAAAGGGAAAAACATGAGGGGGAAACCGAAGATGCCCACTCCCACGAGGAAGAAGAACAAAGCGAAGCTGAAGCCGAAGAACCCGATCCCCACGTATGGCACGATGTCCAAAACGCGATCGCCATGACCAAGGTGATTCGCGATCGCCTCAGTGCCATCAATCCTTCGCAAGCCAAGCTATACGCCGAAAACGCCGATCGACTGATCCGAGACCTCGAAGAGTTGGATCGGTGGATTCAAGCCCAAATTTCTACCATTCCCGCCGGACAGCGCACCCTCATCACCACTCACGACGCCCTCGGTTACTACGCCAACGCCTACGATTTAGACGCGCTAGAATCCTTGCAGGGTTTGAGTTCCGACGAATCTCCCACCCCTTCTCGGGTTAAGGAATTGGTAGAAATCGTCCGTCAAACTGGAGTTCCCACCTTATTCGTAGAATTAACCGCCAACAACACCACCCTAGAAACCGTTGCCCGAGAAGCGGGAGTCAAAGTTTCCGATCGCACTCTCAGAACTGACGGACTCGGCGATCGCGGCAGCGAAACTGGAACTTACATCGGCATGATGAAAAGCAACACCTGCGCGATCGTCGAAGGATTGGGGGGG
>DVED01000098.1 GCA_015295945.1 Oscillatoriales cyanobacterium M59_W2019_021
GGCATCAACCGCTAAGTTAGGCGATGTTAGACAGGCTCCGCCTGCAATTGCTGTCTGAGCTTAGAATCCCCCGTGCTTTAGCCGGGGGAGTATGTCAAATATCCTCGGGGTAGGCTGCCGAATAAGCGTCCATTTCCTCCACGGGAACCAAATGCTTCAGGCTTTCGTGACGCACCAGCAATAGGGTTTGAGCCAGTTTCGCCGCTTCGCCATCGGGCAGATCCGACTCGGCTACTTCGTCAAAGTAACGATGGTACAGGTTCTGTAGCCCGTGGTAAAACTGAAAGCGCATTTCCTGGCTCAGGGATTTTGCCTCGGTCATCGACATGAGTTTCGCTCCAATCCAACGATCTTAATATGACTGCACGCGACCTTTTTTTAACTTTTGCATGGAAACGATCGATGCCGATGAAATTTCACATTAATTTTGGAGTTGAATCGATCGCACGTCAAAGTGGGTTTCCGGTTCGAGTTGCGACTGATCGTCAGCCGAGAAATCGAACTCTAATTTATTAAAAATAGCTTAACAAATTCGAGGTAATTGTTGACCGCTGAGCAGTTCGAGAATGCGGGTCGTGCCAATTTGATTGCGGATTGTTACCAAACCTTTGTTATTTTCCGTAACGCGACCGATGACTGCCGCGCGATCGCCCAACCCCGGATAGCGATGTAAAATCTCTAACGCTTTCGGGGCTGCCTCTTCGGGTAAAATCGCCACAAAACGCCCTTCATTGGCGACGTAAAGTGGGTCGAAACCGAGCAGTTCGCACGCACCTTTGACATCTTCGCGAATGGGAATTTTCGTCTCGTCTATGTGAATTCCCAACTGAGCGGCGATCACCAATTCGTTGAGGGAGCTTGCCAATCCACCACGGGTTAAATCGCGCAAACAATGAATGTCTAAATCCGCCGCTAAAAAGTCGGCAACGATCTCGTGTAGTGGCGCGCAATCGCTCTCAATTGTCGTTTCAAACTCCAAACCTTCGCGAGTTGCCATAATCGCAATTCCATGCCGTCCTAAATCTCCGCTGACGATCGCCACATCTCCCGGTTGAATGGAGCTGGGGTGAATTTTTCGATCGCTCTCGACAATCCCAACTCCAGCAGTATTGATAAAAATACCATCTCCTTTTCCCCGATCGACCACTTTCGTATCGCCCGTGACGATCGCCACATTTGCCTTTCGAGCGGCGGATTGCATCGACTGCACGATCTGCCACAACGTAGCCATCGATAGCCCTTCTTCGAGAATAAAACCCACGCTCAAATACAGGGGTTTTGCACCCGCCATCGCCAAATCGTTCACCGTTCCATTAATGGCTAACGTGCCGATATTCCCCCCCGGAAAAATCAGCGGTTGAACGACGTAAGAATCCGTGGTAAAAGCAATGCGATCGCCGTTAAATGGTAGCGTTGCCGCATCGTGTTGTTGCCGACTTTCCGTCCCAAAAGCTTGCAAAAACAGGCGATCGATCAGTTGGTGCATGAGTTTGCCGCCCCCCCCGTGAGCCAGCAAAACTTGGGGATAGTCTTGGATGGGAATCGGGCAAGTTAGGTTAAATTCAGAGATCATAAACTCATCTTTTAGGATGGGGAATGGGGAATTGGTGCGTTTCGTGCCTCAACACACCCTACACCACTTATTACTTATTACCGATCAGTGGGTAATTGCTAAGAAGTTAAGCATATTTCAACGGTAGACCCGCATCAAAACACGAGAACTCCACCACATCGTTGGGGGTTTGTTCCGAGGGATTGAGTGCGGAATCGACAACACCCGCCGTTTGCAATGCTTTCGTGACCAATTCCGAACAAAAGAGCATCGAAAGAGACGTCCGGTTACTAATTCCCAAACCCTCGAACATATCCAACCCCGCCCCCATTACTTGCACGTAGTCGTACCGCACTCTTTGATTGTTCGTCTGCCGCAACCAACTTTGCATCTTTGCCAAACCGTCTGGCGGTAGAGGTTGTTTCAGGGGAACCCACCAAACGCCGCCATCGTACATGAGGATGCGTTTGGACAGCCAGTGGAGTTGCACGCCTTTGATGACGTCCGAGTTGGTAGCATCGCGCACGCGGGTTTCCACCGTAGACTCGACGATGAGAACACTGCCGCCCAACTCTCCCGACAAATTAGAGTTGAGGACGATGCCGACATGAGAAAACATCGAGCCGGTTGCCCACCGAATCAGTTTGGAAAACCCCTCGTTTCCCGAGAAGGCAATGACATCTCCGGTTTTAATCTGTGGGCGATATCGCTCGTAGGGTTCTAAGGAACTTGGTTCTCGCAATCTTTCTACACTCCCGATACCTCGATCGAACTTGCTTATTCTACCCAAGACTGGCTTAAACTTTGAAGTTGTATGAATTTTCATGAATCTTTTAAATTTGAGTATGGTTAATTGGCTTGCCATTACAGCTTGGGCATTGGGGTCTGTGGTGTGGGTGGAAATCGTTCGAGATGTCTATCACGTCCTCTGCCATCGCATTCCGGCGCTGTATCGCCTGCACGGGTGGCACCATCGCGTTTTCCGCAAGGACTTAACGCCTTTGAGCGAGGAGATTTATCGGCAGGCACAATGGCGCAACGACTTACCCGAGTCTTTACTGATGTTGGTCATGAGTTTGGCGTTGTGGGGTGTCGCGCTGGGGTGGGCTCCGGCGTCGCATTGGGGGGCGCTGGCGGGGACGCTATACACCTGTACGTTTATTTTCGGGGCAGTGGTTCGCGGTTGGGGGTTTGCCTGGGCGCACGAACTCACCGATATTACGCACCTTCCTGGTGATTTTGAATCGCCGCCAACGCGCTGGTTTGTCAATCGCCCATACCATTGGCGGCATCACTTCGACAATCAAAATGCTTATTTTTGCGGGGCTTTAACGGTGGTAGATGGATTGATGGGAACGGCACTGTCACTGAAAGGCAAAACTGTAGCGGTAACGGGGGCATCGGGCAGCTTGGGACGATCGCTTCTGCTCCATTTATACCGCGCGGGGGCAAAACCGATCGCCCTCACCACGGGAACGGAAACGGTAACGATTTCTCCCGAGGGGGAAACGCTACCCCTACCAACGATAACGTGGCAGGCAGGAAAGGAAGAAGATTTAACCGAACTGTTAGAAAAGGTCGATATTTTGATTCTCAATCACGGGATTAACGTCCACGGCGAACGCACGGCAGAGGCGATCGCGAAATCCTACGAAATCAATGCGTTTTCCAGTTGGCGGTTGATGGAATCGTTCCTGAAAACCGTTCGTACCAATCGCGATATGGTATGCAAGGAAGTGTGGGTGAATACTTCGGAAGCGGAGGTTTCTCCGGCATTCAGTCCTCTCTACGAACTGAGCAAGCGGACGTTAGGCGATTTGGTCACGATGCGCCGTTTGGACGCGCCTTGTATCGTCCGCAAGTTAATTTTGGGTCCGTTTAAAAGTAATTTGAACCCGATCGGAATTATGTCTGCCGATCGCGTCGCCCAGAAAATTGTCAAACTGGCTCGCAGCGATGCTCGCAATATTATCGTAACGATTAACCCGCTAACTCTTTTGGTTTTTCCAATTAAGGAGTTTTGCGTCTCTCTCTATTTCCGCTGGTTTAGCCAATCAACGAAAGATTTGACCTAGGATTTTAGATTTTAGATTTTAGATTTTGAATTATTTTGGGGACAAGCCCCGTCTTTCAAAA
>DVED01000166.1 GCA_015295945.1 Oscillatoriales cyanobacterium M59_W2019_021
ACCCCTTCCCACCGCCGTCGCCAACCAACCCGCGACTGCTCCCGGAACTTCCCCCAAACCCGCGACCCCCACCACCCCCAACTCGCCAACTCCGACGCCAACAAATCCCGCCTCACCCGAACCCACTTCCACGCCAACCCCCTCATCTCCCACTCCAGAACCCACAGCAGAACCCACCCGCGAACCCGACCCCCAACCCACTGGCGAACCCCCTGGCGGCAACGACTCCCCCTCCGGGAACGATCCTCCGGTGACGGACGAATTTCCTCCGGACGATCCGGGAGGCAACCCCGGAGGTGTGCCAGATTCATCCCCCCCGTCAGAGGATGCTGGTGGAACGTCGGGGGGAACGGGTGACAGGGATGTAGGTGCAACTGAGGGTTTCGTTGCCTACCAGAGATCGGGACTGCCTGCGGGAGGATGCGGGGGGTCGTGTCCGGACAGTCCCGCACAACCTCAAATTACCCCCGGTCAGCAGTTTGCGATTACGTACGCACCCACACAACGGTACTGTTCCGGTACGAGTCTCGTCGTTACCGTGGTGGTGAATACCGAAGGGACGATCGAACCCGATCCCGATGCCTCCGGCGATGCTTGTGAGGAAATCGCGCGATCGGTCGTGAGTGGTTGGAGTTTTCAACCCGCTGAAACTGGCGGATCTCCCGTGTTTAGCGTTCTGGAAATCGATCTCCAATTTTTGTAAAGATTGGAGATCGGACTCAAATCAATATCCGCCTTCACTTAACCAATTTTAACTTAACAGAAGCTAGGCAGGATAGAATGAATTTATGTCTTTTTGATGGGGAATAAACAGGGGTTGACATATATTATCAAGCCGTAATAGCATTCGATAAAATCTATATATTGTACCGCAATTGCAATGCAATGGAAGACAAAGTTGCTATTGTAGAAGAAAAATAAATGATAGGAAATGAGAGATGAAAATCAATATTGAATTAAATCCAGAATACCAATCAAAGCTGGTTTACGTGCAAGAAAAAACAGACCAGCAAGATATAAAAGCTTTGATTGAGGCGGCGATCGATGCCTACTACAGTCAATTAAAAGCACCTCGTAAAACAGCACTAGAAATTTTCAGATCTTCCGGGTTTATTGGCTGCATCCAGGCAGATGTAAACCTATTAACGAACTATAAATCTATTGTCAGATCGGCTATTCAGGAACGATTAAACCGTTCGCAAGAATTATGATTATTGCCGATACTGGTTTTTTCTTTGCCCTTGCGAGTCAGGGCGATCGCTATCACACAGCCGCGCTATGAGCCATTAATGAGCCTTTAATAACAACTTATCCAGTGATTACAGAAACCTGTTATTTATTGCTTTCCACAGGTGGCAATTTTGCACAGTGTCGTTTTCTGAGAAATGTAGTATCAGGTGCGGTTAATATCTTTCACCTGCAAGAATCACACCTTATCCGAATGATTGAATTGCGATTTGTCAATGGACATGGCAGACGCATTTTGAAGTCTATGACCTAAATGCTGACTTACAAATAATCATCGATCGTTTACGTGAAGTAGCTGAACATCCAATTGAGTTTCAAAATATATCGAGTAGTTTTATCGATCTAAAAATTATTGAGCAGTTACGCTTAGTTAAAAGTTTTAAGTTTGACCTGTCAAAAATTGTTCAGTTCTGTGAAGAGCTAAATAGCTCATTCAATGCAGGTTATTACTTATCGTCTGCTTTATTGCTAAGAGCGCTCATCAACCATTTGCCGCCAATTTTTGGGCATACTACTTTTCAGCAGATGGTTAGCCAAGTTTCAAAAAGTCGTCGAGAATTATTCAAGCCACTTGACGAAGTGGCAAGGGATGTAGCCGATCTTCACACACACGATTTAATACGTTTTAATACGTTCTAAAGAGATTTTGCCAACCAGAAATCAGATTGAACCCTTTAAGGCAAACCTCGAATTTCTTCTACAAGAGGTGCTTATTGAGGTACAAAAAAGTAGTAGCGGTACAAGCTAACAATCGCATTGCAGTGGACAGTTGAGAGTCTTTTCATCTAACATTGATCCACGATCGACTCTTCCACGACTTCGGGATCGACGATGGGAACCCCCTCTGCCAGATCGAAACTGCCGACGAGATCGACAGTTCCGTCCTTTTGTAAAAACGAGACACCTGCCAATCCCAGGCTTCCCGTTCCCTCAATGCCACTGAGACGAACTTTGACGATTTTGGCATCGCGAACTTCTAAAATTGCCCCTTTTACCCAAAATTCCCCTTCGACCTCAAACTCCATCTCTCCGAGGGAGCGATCGGCTAAACTGGGTTCGAGGGTGGGTGCGTGACGGGTGGTCACTGAATGCTCGACTAAAGGAACGATCGCCGTTTCCTCTGGGGGATGTTTTGCGGGATCGCCATACTCTTGCAAGTCGGGATGGGTTTTCCACGCAGGAATTAACACCCCTCGGAGAAGGTCGATCTCTAACAACTCGGCTAACTTGTCCAACATCACCTGAAATAGATCGTGGTAGAAACTGTCAGGTAAACTCACCCCCTGGCTGGCTTCTGCCATGTTTTGCTGGAGGGGTTGAAACATTTCGCTATTAGCGAGGCTTGCCACTTGACGATCTCCGAGTTCGTTCAACCCAAAAAATTGACTGAGGGAAATTTGCTTTCCGTTCACGATCGAAACACCTTAATGAAATGAAGAACCCTACAAGGGGTGAGAAGTAGGAACGGGATTTCCGTTCGCTAATCCTGCGATTTGTCGATCGTCCCATTTGCCGATCGATCGACCAGCGACGCGGGAGATTTGAGGGATTGGCGACCGGGATCGAACTTCGTTCTCATGGCAACACGATCGACATTCATCCGCAGGGAACCGTTCCCCTTCACGGTTGGGTGGGAAGAACCCGCCATCCCCGTACCATCAAGACTCGGAAGCGGTGGAATCGGTTCGGATGGAAGAAGAGCGGCATCCGATCGAGATCGGCGTTTTTGCCACAAAAACAGGGGAATTCCCGCGAGTAAGAGTGCGATGAGACCAACGGGAATCCACCACCCAGAACGCGACTGCGATGGGGTTTCCGGGGTGGTTTCCGGGGAAATCGGGACTAATGGCGTGGCTCTGGGTGAGGGACTGCGAGTCGGGACTCGGTTGAGAGGATTGGGGGAGGCAACGGGAGGCGATGTCTGCGGTGACGGTTGGGGAGACGGCGGCGATGCTCCTGGAGATGGTGCGATCGTCTGTTGCGGCGAAAGCAGAGACGGCAAGGGAGCCACCCTGGGAGAAGCAGCAGGCGTGGGGATGGCTTCGGGAGTGGCTTCCGGTGTGGGTGTGGGGGTTGGCGTCGTCAGTTCCGACTGGGGAACGGTCAAATCCGGTTGTAAGGTCGGTGCGATACTCTCAGAGGGAGTTGCTGGTGCAAGTGTAGGTTCGGGTTCGGGGGTGGGTTCCGGTTGCGGTTCGATCGTCGGTTCCTCTGGCGGAGGTGATGGCTTTTCGAGAAGGGGTTCTGGCGATGCCGATTCGGTTTCTGGAATCGGTTTGGGTTGCAGGGTCGGCTCGTCAGCGGGTTCTTCCGGTGGTGGCGGCTTCTTCTGTAACGCGGGTTCCACCGGAGACGACTCGCTCTCGTCCGGAATCGATTCTGACTCCGAGGTTGGTGCGACGGCGGGTTTGGGTCGATCTTCGAGTTCGCCGTCGGTGGGAGTTGGGTCTTCGGGTGCAACCTGAGCCAAAATTACGGTGGGTTGGAAGAGGATGAAGGAGAGGAAACTTGCTCTGAGAAACCCGAAAATCAGCGTTCGCATGATGAGTGCCAAGTAGAAGTGTATCAGGGTTGGTAATGGAGAATCGGTTCAAGGTTGCCGCCATCCCTTCAAATTATTCTAGATCGTTCGGGTCGATCGATCGAGAATACCCCCAGCACAAACCGCAATTGATTCCCAACAGCAAACCCGTTAAAATACCGAGCATCCCGAACAACTGAATGCTGCACCAAAATAGCGGCTTGATATGCGCCCCAAGCAGCAAATCCGGAGAACTGACGAGATTTTGACTGTTCATCAGCATCAGGCGAATGAAGGGGGAAAAATCGAAGCCTTTGGCTTCAATGAGACTGGGAAAAACGATCGCCGTACAGACGGCGGAAAACAGTCCGTGAATAAGGGGATGTTCGATTAAACCTTGTCCCAAGCCTAACATCAGAAAAAAGATGGCGATCGCCCCAAGTCGATACACCGCCGTACTGGTTTCTTTCGCTGGAGCGAGCTGCCAACTCAGCCACGCCAAACTATACCCCGCACCGCCAATCCACATCGGCGTCCAACTCCACGGATATCGTTCCAATTGGCGCGTTTTTGCCAATCCCAAAATCGCTCTAACTGACTGAACTGTGCATCGTAGATACAACCCCATTATTTCTAGGTTCTTGACTAATACCATTCTTCAAAAATAGTGAAAGACTTGGAACTTGCCCTCATCTCCTAACCCCTTCTCCCAAGCTTAGGAGAAGGGGAATAGATCTATCTCGGAAATTTATAAAAATGGTATAACCTTAGACTGCGAGGTGAAATTAGCCCATCCCAATAGAGTTATTGACGACTAGCAACTAGCGTATTAACTCGAGTTCGCCTTTCGCTTCGTAAAGAGCCAGCGATCGCTCGATCGGATGACGAAGAATTACCCAGAATTAAAGATTGCTTAAATTTCAAACTCCTCCGTAACGCTAGCAGAATTGAGCGATAGAGTCGCACTAAATCGATCTCCCGGATCTCCTACTAATCGCAATTGAATGTAGTTGTCCGATTGCCGAGATTGTGTCTGCAATCGGGCATGACTCGCGCGATCTCGAACGCCTAATTGTAAGTTCGGTGAGAGATAAATATTCCCTCCCGTTGGATGCACTTGGAGGCGCACATCTACTTTGTTATTTTCAATTTTCCTCAACTCAACCAACAGGACAACCGAACAACCCGACAATTGAATGCCGAGATCGATGGATTTACCCCGCCTCACCAGGGAACGATCGTCCGAATTCGAGGGCGAACTGGATAAATTGGGCGATCGAAACCGAAAATCTAAACAAGGTGCAGATCGCCCTAATAACCGATCAATCGCCTGCCAACCCACGTCAAAAATATCGTCAAACCATTGACTTAAATGGGTGACAGTTTCGTCAGTAATGGAACGATTCGATCTGCGAAAATCAGCTATAGTCTCATCAGAAACAGGCGGCGAGATCGTAATTTCAGAACGTTCGAGATCGTGCAACCGCACCAGTAAAGTATCGAGAGATTGCAGGCGATCGACATCAACTGTCATTTGCGCCACCTGCGGCACAAATCCTAATAGCGTTCCCTCAGAAAAATGTTCGTCCAATCGAACGATAATATAACCGATGCGATCGTGCCAAACGTCTGGAGGAATCGCACAACAGCGTTCCCCGCTTCGCAGCGATCGGCATTCTAAATGTCCGATTCCCGGAATGTCGATATCCGCAACATTTGCACACAAACGCCCCACCCGATTCCAGCTATAGCTCGATGTTAAACTCGTGGGAATTTCTAGCATTTCTAAATAGCGATTGACCACGAGAACGGCTAAGGTATTGAGATACACTTGCTCGGATTTATCCGGGGTGGGTTGCTCTCGGGCAAATCGCAAGGCAATTTGGCGATCGGCTCGCCCAATAGGAATCGATATCGTCAGGTGTCCGGTAGAGTAAGTCATGGAAATTGCGAATGTTGGATCTCAAAGGGATTTAGATGATGAGAATTATAGATAACCTTGCGATCGACCGAATGCCAAAAGACGGGGGAAGCACTCTCGCTGATAAAAGTTACTGAGCGTCGAAATTCCCACCCCAAACTGTTGGGATAAATCTTCCCAAGACCTTTCAGGAGGCAAGCGATGTAAGATTAAAACGTAACAGTTAATATCCGGGCGATTGCGGACGTGAATTTTACGCAATTGACGGCTTTCGTTTTCCACCCATTCTTTAATATCGTCTAAAATCGGTGGTGGTTCCGGCGGAGCGGCGATCGTCTCTACGGGATCTAAAGGTTCGTCGCGATAGTAAGGCATCCTTTTCTTTGCTCGTTCTGCTGCTTTCTGGAAACGATCCTGAATGCGACGCTTGAGATAAGCGTTCAGCCAGGTGGTGATGCAACCTCGATTGGGATCGTAAGCCTGTCCCGTGGTGGGTTCGCAAAGATTGCGGCATAGGTACAGCCAAGTTTGTTGGAGGGCATCCTCGTAGTCGGAGTGGGCAAGTCCTGCCCCTCTCAAGAGTTTGCCCGATCGCTGAATTTCGCCAAT
The DNA here is from genome assembly GCA_015295945.1 of Oscillatoriales cyanobacterium M59_W2019_021. Lineage (GTDB taxonomy): Bacteria > Cyanobacteriota > Cyanobacteriia > Cyanobacteriales > Geitlerinemataceae > DVED01. Next base: position 6,300 of record DVED01000166.1, read on the forward strand.
CAGTTGATTGAGCCGTCTTCGACGTTCTAAGCTGCCTTTCGGGCAACAACAGGTTTTGGCAATCAGTCGATCGATATTCTCGTCCATTCTGTTGGTAGCTTGGATTGACGGCAAGTTTGGATGTTTTCTCACTTACTCGATCATCCAAAATCCTTCCCTACGCCACTTTTGTTCTTGCAACACTGCCACGAGATCGGTTTCGGACACGATCCCCCGTTCGAGCAACAGTTCGCCCAGTTTCCTCGACCCTGACTGTTGCTCGGTTAACAAAGTGGAAAGCTGCTGCGAAGACAGCAATTTCTTCCGTAGAAGAATTTCTCCAATTTTCATGACTTTGACAATTCCCTCTATTTAAACTTCAGGTGTTAGTCACGAGAATTTTCGAGAAATTCCACGATCCGTTACAATTCTTTATGGTTTGCCTCGAGCTATTCCCCACATCCTCGATGCGTGGCGGCGGTTTGACACGATCGCCATTTCCACAATTCGCCGATGCTGCCACACACCCTACCCCTAGAATTGATGGTGCTTTACTCAAAACTCAACCTTGTCATACAAATCTGCTAACTCGAATTCTACGGCGATCGATTCCAATACCCACTTGGCTTCCAAACCATCGAGATCCCGCAACAGCCAGCCACGCTCGGTTTTGACCCAAATTTGTCCGAACTGGTATTGCGACTGCTATAGAATCAAAGTCCGCCGACGCGGACTCATGAATTCTTTATTTCGTGCCTGTTGCTGCGGTTGAAACCGCCGTCTGAATGGTTGCGTTTCATCTTCCCCCAATTGTAAAAAACTAAACCTATCAGCCCATCACCGTCCCACTCAGCAGCGATCGCTGTCGGTCGTGATAAAATCGGATGAATTCTTGCAGGTCGGTGGCTATAGCAGAAGGCTCTAGGGCAGAAGGAAAAAGGTTGATCGGTCCGGGTTTTCAGTTTTGCCTTTGTCCTTACACTCCTGGCTACAGCCATAATCAAGTAACATCCGAGCGAGTTTTCGATTTGATTTGATCGAAGCAGATTTTAGAATCATTGATTCCCGTCACCTCCAGTCCGATAACCCAAAATTTTAGAGCTTAGATCTAGGATTTTGGATATTTGATAGTCAATCTAAAATCTAAAATCGATGGACTTTAACTGAGGATCGCTATGTTTGGAGAAAAAGCGAAGCAAAAGGAAGAAAAGATCGAACGACTAGAAGGTCAACTCGTCGCCGCGCAACAAGCCTTACAACAACAGATCGACGAGTTAAAACAGCACTGTCAAAGGCAAGATCGATGGTTAGAAGCGATCGAACGGAAACTTCAGTATCTTTGCGCGGCAGCCGATGGAGAGTTTGCCGACGTGCGCCAGTCCATCGACGCCGGAGATCGAGACTTATCGCAAAAAGTCGAACGACTGGACTTAGAAATTCAACGACAACACCGCTGGTTAAAACGGGGCTTCAAAAAAATAGCCCAAAATCTGAGCGAGAACCACAAGCAAAGAGAGTATCGTCTAGTGGAAGAACTGTGTCAATATTACAATCAGATGCTAGAAACTAAAATCTCCAAAGATGAGATGGCAGACATCTTATGGGAAATTTGCGATCGACTAGAAAATCGCCGCGATCTCGCCGCCAATGGCGAACGCGCCCTTGATCGTTCCGAAGCCATCCGCACCGCTCTCCACACCCCGAATTCCCATCGGTCTGGCTCGGAGTCGATCAGGCAAAAACATTTTTCCTGACGCGCGTCCCCTCGATAGCATTGGGCGATCGCTCCCAGTCAAATCCCCCCAGAGGAGGAGTCCGATATCGCCACACTTTGCCACCCCCCTGGAGTCTGTATTTTCGCTCTCGTTTCCCGTTTGAACTTCCCGCAGCCGCACTTGCTCGTTTTATGACCGAAGATCGTCCTTCTCACCCTCACATTCGCGATCCCCATCGTGCAGAACGTGCAGATCGAGAACTCGAAGCCCTCCTCACCGTACTAAACGCCGCGATTCCCGAAGACCCGCTGAGGATTGCCCCAACCGACGGACGCACCACACCCACCCCAGAAACCATCCTGTCGTCTCTGGAAACGTCCCCGACAACGGCAATGGGAGGACGCTTGCTGCGGACCCTCGATCGCGCTGGCGATCCGCGATCGCAGCCTCCGACCGATCGACCGCCGGGACGCTTGCAGCGCTTGATGACCGTGCTAGAATCCACCGATAACCCGCTGGAAGACGATCGACCCGCACCGCCTCCTGTGGAAGTGGAAGACACCCCAAACATAGAACCCGGAGCCCTCGTCGTCGAAGATGGGGATGGGACGACGTTGTATTTGCATCGTCCCGACCAATGGCAGTCCATCCACCACCAACTCGACTCCCTGGAACGCCAATTCCAACAACTTGCCGATCGCGTGGGCGAACCCACCGACCTGATTAACCCGCTCTTGCCCTTAATTAGCGAACTGCTGCGCACCAGTGCCACGAACACCCGCGAAGGCTTGTGCGATGCCATCGTCCCCATTCTTGACGAAATCGTGCGCAAACGCAGCCTGCAAGATCGCCAATCGTTGAGCGAAGCCCTTGCCGATTTAATTCCCGATGCCATCAGCCAGGAAATTCGCAATTCCCCCGCACAAATTGCCAGTGCCATCGCCCCGGAAGTCGCGTTAGCCATCGAGAAGCAGATCCACCTCGATCGCGACGCCATTGCCAACGCCCTCGGTTCGGAAATGGGCAAAGCCATCAAAGCGCAAATTCACCTAGAACGCGACGCCATGGTAGATGCCTTGTATCCGGTGATCGGCAATACGATTTCCAAATACATGGTCGAGGTGATTCGGGAAATCAACGCCAAAGTGGAAAATGCCCTCAGTATCGAGGGGTTGCGCCGCAAAATGCGAGCTAGGATGCAGGGGGTTTCCGAAGCGGAGTTGATCCTGCGCGAATCGGTGACCTATACCGTCGAAGCCATTTTTTTAATCCACAAAAGCTCGGGATTGGTCATCGCTGAAACGCAAAAACCGCGAGACGAACGCTGGGAATCGGATATGATTGCCGGGATGCTCACCGCCATTCGCAGTTTTGCCAACGATTGTGTCGCTCAATCCGGACACACCTCGGAACTGCACGAAATTGAATATGGCAACTTGCAAATTATTTTGGAAGTGGCGGGCTATTGTTATTTAGCCGTGGTCGTTGCCGGCGATCCGTCCAAATCCTTTATCGAAAAGATGCGTCAAACCCTGAGTACGATCGTCGAAGACTACGATCGCCCTATCCAAACTTACGATGGCGATCCGGACACCATTCCCCCAGCGGTGACCCAGGCGATCGAAGCGCTGATGACCCCGGTCATCGAACCGGCAGAACCGCCCCGGAAATCCGCGCCTTGGACGTTGGGGATTTTGGGCGGATTGCTGTTGCTGGGCGTTTTGATTTGGGGGGGCAGAACTCTCTACCACCGCCATCTCGCCACTCAAGCCCTAGCGGCGATCGAAGCTACCCCGGAGTTAGCCGTATATCGCCTCGACGCCCAAATGCGGCGGGGTCGGCTGCAACTGTCGGGCAAACTTCCCAACGCGCCCTTGTCGGCACTGGCAGAACGGGCGGTGCGACAAGCCCTGCCGCAGACCGAGATCGACAATACCATCCTCGCCGTAGACGTGCCTCCCGATCCGGTGTTGGTAGATGGGGAAGTGCAGCGTTTGGTTGCGGTCTTCAACCGGATGGCAGGCGTTGATATTTCCGCAAATTATGTGGACAATCAAGTTAGGGTTTGGGGTCAAATCGGTCGCAGCGAGGTCGCTGATCGCCTGACCCAAGCCCTGGAGGGGATTCCGGGGGTTCGTTCGGTGGCGATCGTCGTCCGAGATCGGGATTTTTCCGAGGTCAAAGCCATCCGCATCTACTTCGACTCGGGATCGTCCCGTCCGATTTCCAACGGCTTAGACGCCAAACTCGACCTCGTTCGCCAATTGCTCGATCTCCACCCCGATCGGAAATTGCGGGTTATCGGTCACAGCGATCGCCTCGGAACCCAGAATGTCAATCAGAAACTATCGCGCCAGCGTGCCGAAGCCGTCAAAGCACTGCTGGTCGAGCAAGGGGTTAACCCAGACCGCTTGGACGTGGAAGGGATGCCCCAACCGCCAGCGGGAATGAGTCCCAACGACCCCTTAAGCTTGAGTCGATGCGTTCGCTTCGAGCCCCTCCAATCCGATGCCCATGGAAATGAGTTATGACAACCCTTTCAAAAAAAATTTGCATGGTGGGTGATTTTGGGGTAGGCAAAACGAGCCTCATTCGCCGTTACGTGGAAAATGCGTTTAGCGACCAGTATCTGTCCACTGTCGGCGTCAAAATTTCTCGCAAGACCCTGGAGTTGGAACGGGAAAAACCGCCGACGCCCGTGGCGTTGCAGTTGATGATCTGGGATTTGGAAGGGCATACTCGGTTTAAGTCGATCGCCCCGAGTTACTTGCAGGGGGCAAAAGGGGCGCTGGTGGTCGCCGACGTCACCCGTCCGGAAACCATCGATCGGTTGACCGAACACATCGATCTGTTTGGCTCGGTCAATCCCGAGGGTCGGACGATCGTCGCGCTCAATAAATCCGATCTCTTACCGCGCGAGAAAACCGAGGCTTTGTTACAACAGGTATCAGGACTGGAGATCGATCGGCTGCTGTCCGTCCATCTGACCTCGGCTAAAACGGGCGACTGCGTGAATTTAATTTTCGAGAAACTCGCCCGCCACTTGCTCTAAACTGCTTTTTTGTGAATGTTTGTTATCTGAAATTCCCAAAAATTATCTCTGTCGATCGTTTTTGTTAAGTTACTAGAAGCGGCTGCCCAGCACCAAGCGCATTCCGGAGTTCGACGAAATGGAGATATTCAAACGATTTTTATCTTCCATACAACTTGAATATCTGATTGTCGATCGCCACTTGACGACGATCGAAATGTCTCCGGGGGTGAAGAAGTATGCCGATCGACCGATTCACGTTTGTCCCGGCAGCGACGTGCGCTCGGCGTTCCCCGAAATCGTCGGCATGGAAGCACAACTACTATCGGTCCTCGATCGGCAAACCGATAGCTGGAATTTGTGCGGGATCGATCGCAGTCCCAGTCCCGATCGACCGCTCTACTTCGATTTGTACGCGCTGGGGGACGAGGCGGGCGGCGATCGCCTGTTTCTCTTTTTTGAAGACGCCACCGAGCGCATGGTGATGAAGCAGCAATTGGTGCAGGAGCTGCACGAAACCCAACTGTCCCTCGATCGACGGGTGGACGCGCGATCGTATATCGCGCAAGCCTTCGCCGAGATCGCCGACGTGGTGTTAATCGTCTCCCCGTCGGGAAACATCGTCGCGGCTAATCCCGCTGCCCGGAATGTCTTCGGTTATACAGAAGCCGAGTTGCACGATCGTCCACTCTCGGATCTGGTCGATCGCGGCGATCGCGTTTGGCAACGATTTCGACAGTTGCTGGAAAACGACCCCGACCTCGTTCCCGGCGAGACTTACCTCGAACTCGACTGTCGCACTCGAGCCGGAAAAACCCGCTCTCTGATGTTTTCCTGCGCTCCGATGGCCGATCTCTGCGAGAAGGCTCCCGGCTTGCTCTGTATCGGGCGAGATATGACCCGATATAAAGACAACGAACGCTCGATCGTCAGGATGAAAGAAGTCCTGACCCAAAAAGTGATTCAAAAAAATACGCAACTTCAACAAACGATCGCTCGCTTGGAAACCGAGCTCGATCGGCGCCAGCGCACCGAAGCCGCCTTGCACAATATCGTTGAAGGGACAGCAGCCGTCACCGGAGAGGATTTCTTTCCCGCCTTGGTGCGCCATCTCGCCCATGCCTTGAACGTGCGCTACGTGCTGGTGTCCGAGACGATCGCCGAGTCTCCGGACAGCTTAAATCTGCTCGCCGGCTGGGGAAGCGGTCAGCCGATTCCGCCTCAGATTTTAGACGCTCGCCACAAACCCTGCCGCTCGATTTGCGATCGCCAAGAACCCCTGTGCTACTCGGATAATTTGCAAGAACACTTCCCCCATCCCGATATCGAGGCGATGGGGGCCGTCTCGTATTTCGGCGCGCCTCTGCTCGATTCGGAGGGACAGTCGATCGGCAGTCTGTGCGTTCTCGACGACAAACCGTTAGAAGACGAACTGCGGACGCGATCGATCGTCAGCATTTTTGCCGCCCGTGCCGCTGCCGAACTGCAACGCCAGCGATCGGAAGTCGCCCTGCACCGCGTCAACGACGAATTAGAAGCGCGCGTCCGGGAACGCACCCTCGAACTCGAAGCCGAAATTGCCGATCGCGTCGAAGCCGAAGCGGCTCTGCGCGAAAGCGAGGAACGGTGGCAACTGGCGCTTAAAGGCACCGGAGACGGCATCTGGGATTGGAACCCGGTCACCAATAAAGTGTTTTTCTCGACCCGGTGGAAAGAGATGCTCGGGTATACTGACGAGGAGATCGGCAATGACTTGGAAGAATGGAGTAGCCGCGTGCATCCCGAAGACTTAGAGCGGGTACTGGCAGCCGTACAAGCGCATTTGCAGGGTCAAACGGCATTTTACACCACCGAACATCGGATGCGCTGCAAAGACGGCAGTTATAAATGGATTCTCGATCGCGGACAAGCCCAGTGGGACGCAGCGGGCAACCCGGTGCGGGTGGTGGGGTCTCATACCGATATCAGCGATCGCAAGCACTCGGAAGAAGCCTTGCAAGCCAACGAAATTCGCTTGCGCAAACAGCAACTCGCCATGGTGGAACTGGCGAAAAAACAGGCATCCTATGCGGAAAACTTGGAAACGGCTCTCGAAGAAATTACCCAAATTGCGGCTCGCACTCTCACGGTCGAACGAGTCAGCGTCTGGTTTTACACCGACGATCGCACTCGAGTTCGCTGCGCCCACTTGTACGAACTGAGTACCGATCGCCATTCTCAAGGGATGGAGCTATCGGTTGCCGATTATCCCGCGTACTTTCAAGCCCTGCATACCGATCCCTCCATCGCTGCTAACGATGCCCGCCAAGATCCCCGCACTTGCGAATTTGGCGCCGACTATCTCGGCTCCCACGGTATCGACGCTATGTTAGACGTTCCCATTCGGGTGGGCGATCGCATCGTGGGAATTTTTTGCCACGAACACGTCGGCGAACCCCGCGTCTGGGCGATTGAAGAGCAAAACTTTGCCAATTATCTGGCGCACGTCATTTCCCTGGCGATCGAAGGTCGCGATCGCGCCCGCGTCGAAGCCAGCCGCCAAGCTAGCGAACACCGACTGCGACGGCAACAAAGTGCCATGTTGGAATTAGCAGCCCAATCCACCTCTTCGACGGGAGACTTCGCTAGCGCCCTGCGCGAGATCGTCGAGATCGCCACCCGCACCTTAGAAGTTGATCGCGCCAGCGCCTGGTTTTACAACGAAGATAAATCGAAAATTCGCTGCGTCCAACTCTACCAACTGAGTACCCATACGTATTCTGACGGCGCGGAACTGTCCGAGAGCGATTATCCGGGCTATTTTCAAGCTTTAGAACGAGAAGACGCCATCGCCGCCGACGACGCCCACCGCGATCCGCGAACCTGCGAGTTTAGCGCGGGATACCTCACCCCTTTGGGCATTACCTCCATGTTGGACGTGCCCATCCGCGTGGGGGGACACACCATCGGCGTTCTCTGCCACGAACACGTTGGCAAACCGCGTATTTGGGCGATCGAAGAGCAAAACTTTGCTAATTACCTCGCCCACGTTATTGCCCTAGCCATCGAAACTCGCGATCGCACCCGCGCCGAAGCCGCTCACCAAGCTTCTCAAGAACGCCTCGACAGCATTCTCGCTTCTCTCGACGACGTGGTATGGTCCATGTCCCTGACGGCAGACAAACTGCTGTACTTGAATCCCGCCGCGCGAAAAATCTACGGCAGACCGGAGCGGGAACTCCTAGACAACCCGGAACTGTGGCGAGATTCGATCCATCCCGACGATCGATCGCTCTGGGACAACGCCCGCCGCACCGTCTTGCAAACTGGCGGCGGCACGTTTGAGTACCGCATTGTCAACCCGTTCGGGAAAACCTACTGGTTGCAAGATCGCGTCCGCCTGATTCGCGACGAGACGGGAACCCCCATCCGCCTCGATGGCATCGCCCGGGATATTACCGAGCGCAAACGCTCGGAAGAACTGCGGCGGCAAAGCGAAGTGCGCCTGCGACGGCAACAACTGGCGATTCTGGAACTGGCAAGCCAACCGGCTTTGTACGTCGGAGATCTCGAATTCGCCCTGCGAGAAATTACCCTGATTGCCGCCCGCACCTTGGATGTAGAACGAGTCAGCGTTTGGTTCTACAACAAAGAGCGCACCATCCTCTCCTGCGTGCAGCGCTACGAAAACAGTACCGGAACCTACACCCAAAACGACGACGAAATGTCGGCGGCAGACAGCCAGCAATATTTCCAGGCGATCGAGTCCGATCGGGTGATCGCCGTCGATCGCGCCCAAAACGACCCCCGCACCCACGAATACAGCCAGCGCTATCTCATCCCCTTGGGGATTACCTCCACCATCGATGTTCCCATTCGCGCCAACGGGCAAACCGTCGGCGTTTTGTGTCACGAACACGTCGGTCTGCCCCGCACTTGGACGGTAGAGGAACAAAACTTTGCCAACTACCTCGCCTATGCCATCGCCTCGGTGTTGAGCGCTCGCGATCGCGCCGTTGCCGAAGCCGCTCGCGCCGAGAGCCAGGAGCGCCTCGACAGTATTCTCGCTTCCCTGGACGACGTGGTGTGGTCGCAATGCTACCAAAGCCAAGAATTTCTCTACATCAGTGCGGCAGCCGAAAAAATTTACGGTCGAGGGGTTTCCGAATTTTTTGCCAACCCCGACCTGCGCTTGGCGGTCGTGCATCCGGACGATCGCCCGTCGGTAGAGCGCACCCACCACCACATCTCCCAAACCCACCACTACACCATCGAATACCGCATCCTTCAACCTTCCGGAGCGGTGCGCTGGATTCAAGATCGCGCCCGCCTCATTTTCGATGCTGCGGGCGTCCCCCTGCGCCTCGACGGCATTTCTCGAGATATTACCGCTCGCAAGCGCTCTGAAGAACGGATGCGCCAGCAAATCGCCGCGATCGAAGCCGCGAACGAAGGCATCGGCATCGTCAACGAACGGGGAGAATATCTCTACGTCAACGACGCTCACCTGCGCTTGTTCGGATACACTCGCCCCGAAGACTTACTGGGGAAAACCTGGCGCGAACTGTACGAATCCGACGAAATCGCTCGTTTCGAGTCGGAAATTTTTCCCCTGGTTGAGGAACGGGGCAAGTGGCAGGGCGAAGCCATCGGCAAACGGGCAGATTCATCTTATTTTTGTCAAGACATTTCTCTAACTTTGATCGAGAGCGTGGGTTTGATTTGCGTCTGTCGAGACATCAGCGATCGCAAGAAGTCAGAACAAGCTCTCGCCAAACGGGAACGCTATCTAGCAGCATTGGTGGACGTACAGCGGCGATTGCTCGCCAGCGCCGATCGGCTCTCCAGCGACGCGAGTATTCTCGAACCTTTGGGACGAGCTGCCGGCGCCGGTCGGGTCTATCTATTTGAAAATCACCTCGACGCAACCGGTCGCCTCCTCGCCAGCCAGCGCGTCGAGTGGTGCGCCCCCGGCATTCAACCGCAAATGAACGATCCGGAGGTACAAACGTTTGCCTACGACGACGCCTGTCCCCGATGGGCGAAACGACTCAGTCGGGGCGAGATCGTCGCGGGTTTGACGGCTGACTTTCCGGAGGCAGAACGCCGACATCTAGAACAACAAGACATTTTGTCGATTTTGATCCTACCGCTGATCGTCAACGGCGAATTTTTCGGGTTTATCGGTTTCGATCGCTGTGAGGACGCAAAAATCTGGAAACCCCTGGAAGTCGATTTGTTGCGGGCGGCAGCCACGGCAATTTCTCTGTGTATCGAACGCCAACTCGCCGAACAAGCCCTAGAGCAAGAGCGACAACAACTGCGCCAAATCATCACCCACGTCCCCGTGGCGATGGCAATGCTCGATACGGAAATGCGTTATTTGGCATACAGCAACCAATGGCTCGTCGATTACCAACTTCAGGGAGAACCCCTCATCGGGCGATCGCATTTTGAGGTCATCCCTGATTTGAAGCCCGAATGGCATTCCCTCTACCAACAAGCCTTGCACGGGGAAGTTTTGGCGCACCCCGAAGATTGCTGGCAGCGGGCGGACGGCTCTAAGGTGTACCTGCGCTGGGCACTCCAACCTTGGTACGTGAGCGAAGGACACATCGGCGGCATCGTCGTGGTGACTCAAGTCATTAACGAATTGGTAGGCGCTCGGGAATCTGCCCTGGAAGCCTCCCGGATGAAATCCCAATTTCTCGCCAACATGAGCCACGAAATCCGCACCCCTATGAATGGGGTGATCGGGATGACCAATTTGCTGTTGAATACCCCCCTCAATGCCGAACAGCGCGATTTCGTGCAAACCCTCAGAACCAGCGGTCAAAATCTGCTGGTTCTCTTAAACGACATTCTGGATTTCTCGAAGTTGGAAGCGGGAGAAATGCGCTTGGAATCGATGGACTTCGATTTAAATACCTGTTTGGAAGAAGTCATCGATTTGTTAGCCGCTCAAGCGCAAGCCAAAGAGCTAGAACTGTTTGCCATGGCAGAAAGCAACGTACCCCTGATGTTGAAGGGGGATGCCTCTCGCTTGCGCCAAGTGCTGATCAACCTTGCCGGGAACGCGATTAAATTTACCGAAACCGGAGAAGTGGTCATTCGCGTTGCTCTTGCCGAAAGTCCGCCGAAATTCGCGGGTGGCAGTGGGAAAATGACGTTGCGGTTTGAGGTGCGCGATACCGGGATCGGCATCGCCCCGGAAGACCAAAAGAAACTCTTTCAGTCTTTTTCTCAAGTGGATGCCTCGACGACGCGCAAGTACGGCGGAACGGGTTTGGGACTGGCAATCTGCAAGCAATTGGTGGCGTTGATGGATGGGGAAATCGGCGTCGAAAGCCATTCGGGTCGGGGTTCGACGTTTTGGTTCACCGCTCGGTTCGATCGCGCGCAATCGTCGGCGCATCCCCAGCGGAGCAAATTATCCAACCTCGCCGGGTTGAAATTGTTGGTGGTGGATGAAAATATTACCAGTTGTCGGGCGATTGCGGCTTATGCAGCAGCGTGGAATATGGAATGTCACGTCGTTCACAGCGCCCCAGCTGCCCTCACCAAGCTGCGCCGCGCTCTCGACAGCGGTCAACCCTATCAGGTGGTGCTGATCGACCTGCAAAGTCCGGCGCTCAATGGGGAAATCTTGGGTCAATTGATTAGCTTCGATCCAGATTTATCCGGGACGAAATGGCTGGTGCAAGCATCGATCCACCAGCACGAGCAGGTGAAGCACCTATTGGAGAGGGGCGCGTCCGGTTACATCCTCAAACCGATGAAAGCCTCTCGATTGTTGGAAACGATTCACTACGCCAGTGGCATCGAGGAGTTCGAGGAGGACATCGATCTCGATCCCGATCTCCAAGTCGTCGAAAATGCCCAGTTATCGTCCCCGTCTACTCACTCTAAACTGGCTCATCTCAAGATTTTGGTGGTGGAAGATACCCCGATCAATCAGAAGGTGATCGTCAATCAACTCAAACGGCTGGGCATTCTTTCGATCTCTTGCGTGTCCAACGGTCGGGAAGCCCTCGAGGAACTCGATCGCCACTCTTACGATATCGTGTTCATGGATTGTTTGATGCCCGTTCTCGATGGCTACGAAACGACGAAAGCGTTACGAATGCGGGAAGACTCCACGAGACACATCACGGTGATCGCCATGACGGCAAACGCGCTGAAGGGCGATCGAGAAAAATGCTTGGCGGCGGGAATGGACGACTATCTCAGCAAGCCCGTCGATCTCGACGATTTGGTGCGGGTGTTGACCCAGTGGACGGGAGGGGTTTCGGAAACGGTCGCGCCCCCGGAGGATATTCCCAGTCCGACCCCACCTCCAACTTTACCGCCAACGGAGACCGATGTGCCCCCAGTGGATCTCGATCGCCTTGCCGAACTGACTCAAGGGGATTGGGAGTTTCAGATGGAGGTGTTGGCAACATTCTACGAGGACGCGATCGCCAAACTCCCCTCTCTGCGACAATCTGTGCGAGATCGATCGTGGGAAAGCACCGCCCGATTGGCTCACCAACTCAAAGGTTCCAGCAGCACGGCGGCAGTGCTCCACATTCCCGAACTCGCCGAACGACTCGAGGATCTCGCTCGCACCCACCACCTGGACTCGTCGCGGGAATTGGTCGATCTCATCGACGAGAATTTAGAACGAGTTCGCCAGTTTATTGATCGTCACGCAGTTACCAGTCGTTAGAAGGTAGAGGGAAAAGAGAGCCGGGGGAGAGAACAACTAACCATCATGGTGCGTTTCGTCCCTCAACACACCCTACCTACTCACAAACCCCAAACCCCGAACTCCCAACCCCAAATAATGCCATGCAAAACCTCTGGCGTCTGATTCCTCCGTTATCCGCACCCGGTCCCGTGCAAATGGCGATCGATCGGTGGTTGTTGGCACAATATCGATCGGGCTGGCATCCGCCGACGCTGCGCTTTTATACCTGGTCTCCACCCGCAATTTCCCTGGGATACCACCAACAGCGTTGGCCGTCCCATTGGGAAAATCTGACGTGGTGGGGGCAACCCGTGGAGTTGGTGCGCCGTCCTACCGGGGGACGGGCGGTGTTGCATCAGGGGGATCTCACTTATGCGGTGGTGACCTCGGGGGGGGGACGGCAGCGGATGCAGTCGTACCGGGCGATTTGCGAGTTTCTGATCGCGGGTTGGCGATCGCTCGGGGTCGAATTGCACTACGGCGGCGAAGGCGACTACACCCGCAGTCCCGACTGTTTTGCCACGGCAACGAGTGCCGATTTGGTCGATCCGATGGGAGCCAAGTTCGTCGGCAGCGCCCAACTGCGCCAGGGAACGGCGATTTTGCAGCACGGCTCGATGCGGTTGGCGCAGGATGCGGCGTTATTCGAGCGGGTGTTCGGTGGGGGTTGGACGCCTGTTACTCTTCCAGATGCGGTTCGGGGAGCAGGGGCGATCGAGGTCGTCGTCGAGGCGCTAACGGCGTCAGCTTGTCAGTGTTTCGGCGCGAGCTTCTCGGTGCAGCCCCTCTCCGAGGCGGAGTGGCAAGGGGTGTATCGTCACCTTCCATGCCCTCGAGAATCTCAATTAACTCCCGAGGTTCGTGCAGGAGAAAATCGGGCTGGCGATGGGCAAGGGTATCGGGAGCATTGAAACCCCACCCAACGGCGATCGCCCTCACGCCGCTTTTGCGGGCGGCATCGATGTCTCGAGTTTCGTCGCCGACGTACATGAATTCATCGGGCGCGAGGTTTTCTTGGCGGAGAATTTTGCGGAGAACTTTATCTTTGCCGAAGAGAGACGATCCGGCATAAATGCGATCGAACAGGTCTTCCATGCCGTGTTCCCGTAAAAACTTGGACACGTTTTCCTGAGAGTTTGAGGTGAGAATTCCTAACTTCAATCCCCGACTTTTGAGGTGTTGCAGCGTTGCTTTCATTCCCGGAATGGGAGTCACGCCCTCGATTTCTCGATTCAGTTCTTTTTTGAGACGCCGAATCAAAAAGGGAATTTGCCAAATGGGAACGGCAGAAACTCGTAAGATTTCTTTGGAACTTAATTGTCTGAATTGTTGTACGTCTTCTGGGCTGGCAACTCGGTAGCCGAATTCGATCGCCAAGCGATTGACGATCTTGACGAATTCCGTGAGGGTATCGGCGATCGTTCCATCAAAATCAAAAAATATTGTTGTAACGCCAGACCGATCGACTGCAATGGGTTTTTCTGTGAGCTTAGCGAACATTGGATTTGGGAGAGAAGAGAACGGTTAAATCGATTATCGCAAACTATCCGCGAGGGATAATCAATGGGTCATCGACTCTAGTAAATGCACGGGAATGTCGCTGAGAGCGATCGACAGCCTTCTCATTCGCGATCCCCGATCGCGAAGCGACTCCAAAGGAGTATCGCCCCACCTCACCCCAAAAAGGTAATAAAAACCTCGGATCGCGGTAGATCCAGAGGTTGACTCGATCGCTCTAAGACAACAGCAACGATCGCTCGATCGACTTTTGCTCGTCGTTGCGATCGGTATGGTAGATTTGACCTTGTAGTTGGAATTTTAGAGATAGACTTCTAGTTAGGTTCTTATTATACTATAGTTTCGGACGATGCTATCTACTGAAATCCACCACGTGGCGATTATCTGCTCGGACTATCAAACTTCTAAGCAGTTTTACGTGGAAGTCCTAGGATTTGAGATTGTTCGAGAAACTTACCGAGCATCAAGAGACTCTTACAAACTCGATTTAAAAGTGGGATCGGGAACTCAAATCGAACTGTTTTCCTTCCCCAACCCTCCCCCACGGGTCGATCGTCCTGAAGCTTGCGGATTGCGACACTTAGCATTTGCCGTAGCGGATCTCGATAACTCGGTTGCAGAGTTACAAGCCAAAGGTGTGGATCTCGAACCCGTTCGATTGGACGAACTGACGGGCAAGCGGTTTACATTTTTTCAAGATCCGGATGGCTTGCCGATCGAACTGTACGAACGGGAGGCTTAAGTAATAAGTAATAAGTGATAAGTGTTTGCTTGCCGATTCGACTTTTACCCGATTCTGACGATCGTCCGTGTGTAATGCTGAAGAACGCGCTATAAAAAATCAACGATCGCTCGATCGACTTGCCAAAACGATCGTCCTTTCTCAAGGAAGATTTTCCCTGATTTTGGCGCGTGCCGATCGCCCCCAACTCCAGCGGGAAATGGTCGCGCGTTTGCGAGAAAAGGTCGATCTCGAAATCGACGAGATTCACTTATCTCCCAACAGTCAAACCCTTTACAGCACCATTCTGGCAAAATTAAACCAACGCGGCGACGCTCGAGTGCCGCAAGCGGTGGTGGTCTTCGGATTGGATGGGGTCATCGACCTCGAGCGAGTCTTGAAATCTGCCAATTTAGTGCGCAACGAATTTGTCCAACACTGTCCCTATCCCCTGTGTTTGTGGATGGCGGACGAAACCTTGCAAAAACTGCGACGATTTGCCCCGGATTTGCGCAATTGGGCAGCCAATCCCCTGAAATTTTACGAAACCGACGAGACCTAATGCCTTATAATCAATCCATTGCGCTTCAATGCCTCATGCGAAAACCCAGCTAAAAGGTACAGGTGTAATAAAAGATTGGGTCTGGGGAACCCGGACTCCTGCCATTGGAGGGAACGTTAGACCAAAAGAACTAAGGAGTTCTGGAGGCAGATCCTAATGAAGATGGAAGCTAGCGCTTCACCATAAGGTGAGCGTCTTGTAGTTCACTGTTCAGCATCTACCGTTCTGGACGTTATGGAGGCGATCGCCATGACCAATTCCTCTCCACAAGAACCCCAACCCCCCCGTAGTAGAGGGCTGCGGCGCGACGAACAAGTTGCGATCGTGGTTGCCTTTGCGGCGATCGGCGCGATTTTAGGGTGGGCGCTCAAACAATCACCGTCCTCCTTCAAGATGTTCGATCTCGACTCGTGGCTCAATCTCGGCAGTGCCAGCACCCCCGCCGAAAAACTGCCAACCGAGGGCGAATCGTCCGCCACAGTACCCGGAATCCCCGGTGGAGATCGTGCGGAGATTGACTCCAACGGCGATCGCGCCGACCTCGATACCACGGGAACTCAGCCTGCCGATAGCAGTCGGGGGGGCATCGTCCCCATCCCCGTTCCCCTACCGGGTGGCGAACCCTCTACCCAGGTCGAGACGGATGCCGAAGCCACCCCAACCGAGGCAGGCGTGGCAGAAACTCCGGCTCCACTGCCGGAAATTCCCATCAACCCCAACTTGCCCGAACCGAGCCCCACTCAGCGCATTGCGTTCGCCGATATTCCCGCAGGCTATTGGGCATTACCATTTATCGACGGACTATCCGAACGCCAGGTGGTTGCCGGAGTGGAAACCACCGAAGCGAATGGCGATCCCATCGTCAAATACGAACCGGAACGACCCGTCTCCCGCGCTGAATTCGCCGCTCAACTGCAAAAAGTCTTTGCCTTACCCGATCGCCAGGAACCCAAACAATTTACGGATATTCCCAACGATTACTGGGCGGCTCCCGCCATTACCGACGCCAATGAAGGCGGGTACATGAACGGCTATCCCGAAGGCGATTTCCGTCCCGATCGGCAAATCCCGCGTTTGGAGTTGCTGGTTGCCTTAGCGACGGGTCTGCAACTGCCGCTCCCGGAAAATCCCGATCCCATCCTCCAAGTGTACGAAGACGCGGCACAAATCCCCAATTGGGCAAAACCCAAAATCGCTGCCGCCACTCAAGCGGGGTTGGTTGCCGGTCATCCCAACCCGAAACTGTTCAATCCCAGTCTCGCAGCTACTCGTGCTGAAGTTGCCGCCACTTTATATCAAGCTTTGGTGGTGGGCAAAGAAGCCCAACCGATCGAATCGGAATACTTGGTGAAACCGAACGCGGGGAGATAGGGGTTTGGGGTTAGTTGTTCTCTCCCCCTGCCTTCACCTCTTCTCCCGGACTCCTTCAATTGGCAGTTCGATCGTCAATTCGGTTCCCATGCCCAAAACCGAATTACATTCGAGTTTTCCCTGGTGTTCTTCGACGACGATCGAGTAACTCACGGATAACCCCAACCCCGAACCGCTGCCGACGGGTTTCGTGGTGAAAAACGGATCGAAAATCTGCTGGCGAACTTCTTCGGAGATGCCGGAACCGTTGTCGGCAATTTTGATTTTGACGGTTTTGCGATCGCCCATTTGGGTGCGAATCCAAATGGTGGGAAACCGCTCGAGCTGATCGCTCGACTTTACCGATCGATAGTCAGCGAGAGCGTCGATGGCATTCCCGATAATATGCATAAACACTTGATTGATTTGACTGGCGTTGCACGTCACCGCCGGAAGTTCCCCGTAGTCTTTGCAAATGGAAATTTCCGATCGATGTTTATCGGCTTTCAATTGATGCCCTAAAATCATCAAGGTGCTGTCGATGCCTTCGTGCAAATCCACCGCTTTTAGGGTAGATTCGTCCAGCCGAGAAAAATTTCTTAAGGATAAGATAATAGTCCGAATGCGATCGCTGCCCACTTGCATGGAATGATATAACTTAGGCAAATCGTCTTTGATAAACTCGAGATCGATTTCTTCCAAAACTTCCCGAATTTTGGGCGTTAGCTTGGGGTGTTCTTGTTGATAAGTTTGAACGATCTCGAGCAAATC
Source organism: Oscillatoriales cyanobacterium M59_W2019_021 (assembly GCA_015295945.1). GTDB lineage: Bacteria > Cyanobacteriota > Cyanobacteriia > Cyanobacteriales > Geitlerinemataceae > DVED01. The sequence goes on from DVED01000166.1 coordinate 23,655, forward strand.
TCGAAGGTAAGACGCAGCATGGCTGAGGTTGCCGTAGATAAAATTGGCGGGATTGTTGATTTCGTGCGCGATTCCGGCAACCATATGTCCCAAGCTCGACATTTTTTCAGCTTGAATGAGTTGTGCTTGAGTTTTTTTGATCGTTTTGATGGCTTTCTGGAGTTGCTGATTTCTCGTTCTCAGGGTAGACTCGGCTTGTTGGCGCTCGCGAACTTCCGCTTGCAGATCAACATTGCGATCGGTGAGTTCCTGATTTTTCTGTTGTAGTTGAGTTTGCAACCCTAAAATTGCAAACTGGTGCTTGACTCGAATCAAAACCTCTTGCGACTGAAAGGGTTTAGTGATGTAATCGACGCCACCCATCTCAAAGGCTTTAACTTTATTGGTCTCTTCCGTCAGCGCACTTAAAAAAATGACGGGAATGTGGCGCATTTTTTCGTCGGCTTTTAAAATTTTACACACCTCATATCCCGTGAGATCGGGCATGAGAACGTCCAGCAAAATGAGGTGAGGCGAGTGGGCGCGAATGGCATTTAAAGCTAACTGACCCGAGATTGCTCTTTGGACGGAATAGCCGCATTCTGCGAGGATTTTAGAGAGCAATCGCAGGTTATCGGGATGGTCGTCAACAATGAGAATTTTCAGTCCGCGAGCATCTTTGGTTAGAATTCGATCGTTGGAATCCGACAAGCAAAACGGCGAGATCGTCGTAGGAGAAGACATAAGTGGAGAAGACATAAGTTTTAGGAATCCCGTAGCACCGATTGGGTTAAGCGAACGATAACATCCAAGCGGAAATCATTCGCCAAATCTAAAAGAGATTCAGCAAGCTGAACTCGATTGTCAGGGATTTGTTCGATCAACTCAAGTACCGCGTCTTCATTGACTTGATTAGCGGCTCGATTGAGCGTTCGGACCCAGGAAATTGGCATTTCCCGCAGTTGAGCAACGATAAAAGATTCACTCTCGCTAACTTTCCGTAAAGAAAGACGAGATTCTGGCATACTTTCATAACGATAGCACACGCCCAAATAGCGAGTGAGGGTGTCGAGAGCCATCACCTCAGAAATGGGTTTGCAAACTGCATCATCGTAACCGACTGCCTTCATCGCCTCTAGATCCCGATTGTCTGGGATAGTAGTCCTCATACCGATAATCACCGTGGGTTTGTCCCGCGTTTTGCCCCGGCGTTCCCGGGCGCGAATTTGCTGCGTGGCGGTCAATCCGTCGGCAATGGGCATGCGCTCGTCCATCCACACCAGATGGGGTTGCCAGCGTTCCCACTTCACTACCGCTTCTAAGCCATTTTCGGCACTGCGAACCTCAAAGCCGATGTTTTCCAGTAACGTCACCAGCAACGTGCGACTGTCAGGATCGTTATCGACGACGAGGATGCGAAACGTCGGTTGACCCGGTTCTAAACCCACGGCAACCGATCGATCGATCTCGACGGCGTTTCGTTCTTCTAGAAGCGGCGTTATCGCGACATCGAAGGAGAGAGTCGTTCCCTCGCCTACCCGACTGCTGACGGAAATTTCGCCCCCCATCAACCGCACGAACTGGCGGGTAATTGCCAACCCCAAACCCGTCCCGCTGCCGGATTGCCGTCCGGATTGGGTTTGGGCGAATGCCTCGAACACGCGATCGACTTCTTCTGGGGCGATGCCGATGCCCGTGTCGCGAATTTCTACGCGCAGATAATTGATGCGTTTTGCCCCCTTTTGTCTTTCAGTCGGACGAACGCTCGATGAAACTTTAAGGGTAATGCTGCCTTGGTGGGTAAATTTCAGGGCATTGCTGAGGGGATTGACCAAACACGATCGCAGTTTTTTGCGATCGCCTCGGACGTAGCGAGGAACCCCAGGTTCGATACAAGAGACTAATTGTAACTCCTTTTGTTCGGCTTGGGCTTTAAATAGCTCCACCGAACTCTCGATGAGGTCGTACAAATCGAAGTTGCTTTCGTCGAGGGACATCCGTCCCGCTTCCAGTTTGGCTAAATCCAAAATATCGTCGATCAGTTCTAACAAATGCTCGCTGCTGCGATACACGATGTCGAGATAGTCGCGGTGGGAAGGTTTCAAGTCGGCATCGCGTCTCACAATTTGAGTGAATCCCAAAATCGCATTCAAAGGCGTTCGCAACTCGTGACTCATATTTGCCAAGAACTGACTCTTCGTTTGGGAGGCGGCTTCGGCGCGAATGCGATCGCGCTCCAGTTGGAATTGTTGCTGCTTCAGTTGCTCTCGTTCTCGTTGCAGTTGCCGCAGGTGGTACATGGTGACGGTGGTTGCCGAGGCGACCGAGGCGATAAAGGGGGCGATCGTCGGCAGCCAAACATTGGCGAGAAATGCCCCGTAGCTGCTCGTAAAAAGGACGATACAGCCGAACGCACCGCAGATAACGATCGCCCCCGTTCCCGAAGCCAGACGTCGTTCGTCGTCCCGCATGGCGAACAACTTCCAGGGAACGATCGCCCCGGCGGCAGACCACACCCCCATCCACAGCCATTCTACGGGTTCTGGCAGGGTGCGAATCGGCGATCGCCCGTCGAGTGCAGCACTGAGTAATTGACTGGCAAGGTTGGCGTGAACGACGATACCGGGAACCGCTTGGGGGGTGTTGGAGGAGCGATGGCTCAACGGCGTATAGAAGAAGTCGTTGAGGCTGGGGGCAACCGAACCGATGAGAACGATGCGATCGCGCACCCAGTCGGGATCGAGAGGATGATTTAAGACTTGAGTTAGGGAAAGAGTGCGAAAATTTTCCAAGTTTCCGCGATAGTTGAGTAAAATTTGATAGCCGCTGTCATTGGTGCGGACATAGCCCCCATTGTTACCGTCGAAGGGAACGAACGTTGCCTTTCCCAAACGGTAGCGTTTCTGGATGGGGTCGATCTCTTCTAAAGCAATGTCTCGTTTCTCGAGATACATCAATGCTAATTTGGCACCCAAACTCAATCGCAGCGATTCGTCGGGGAGGGGATGGGAGAGTAAGGCACGGCGGATAGTACCATCGGCATCAACCAATAAATCCGTCAGTGCCACTCGATCGGTTTCCTGTAAGCTTTTCGGCGGCGGGACTCGTTCGCCAATGCCTTTCTCAACGCAAATCAAATTGGGCGTCGATGCCAGCAACGCTTGCCATTGGGCATTTCCGGGGGCGACCGGTAAATTGCGATACAAGTCCAAACCGATCGCTGCCGGATCGTACCCTTGGAGGATGCGAATGAGACGGACGAGGGTGTCGTCGGACAGGGGCCACTGTCCCACCGTTTCGATATCCGTTTCGTCGATGGTGACGATGGTCAGGCGATCGTCGATGGGTTCGATTGCCCGCAGGCTAAGCAGGCGATCGTACACCGCCCATTCAGGGACTTGAAATAACCCGGCAAATTGCAACAACCCGGTGAGGCTTGCAGTTGCTAGGGCACAGAGCGAGACAGGCAGCCAAGGGAGATTCATGGTTCAGGGTTATTGGTGATTTGGGGAAATCAGTAATGTCAGTACGGGATAAGACAGTTTTTGGTGGAGAGGAGCTTTTTTGAGCTTTCTTGAGGGGAGAGAATAACTAACCATCATGGTGCGTTTCGTCCCTCAACACACCCTACCTACTCACAAACCCCAAACCCCAGCAACAACAAGGAATATAGGGTTTTGCTTAACCCGTACTGATGTTAAGTAATAAGTAATAAGTAATAAGTATTTTTTGAGAGGACTGACGCAACGCCTCCATCTGTAGGGTGTGAAGCGCGGAGCGTAACGCACCATCACCCCCATGAGTAACGTGGCTGCGTAAGTCCTGTTTGACCAATTACCCATTACCGATCGCCGATTAAGGGGGAATCGGAAAGATCCTGGAGTTCGACGGAGTGGAGTAAATCGAGCCAGTTTTGCCGGACGATCGGATCGTCGGGTTGGGTTTGCACCTGTTGGGCGAGACTGTGGAGGGTGTCGTACCACAAACCCGCACTACCGTAGATAGCGGCGCGTTCGAGGAGGGTTTTCCGGTCGAGATCGGTCTCCGCTACCGCCTCGTCGGCAATGCGTTGCACGTTTCCCCGCACCCACGGAAAGTCAGTTTGAGCGGGTTGACACACCAAACCGACAAACCAGCTATAGGTTTTGCCCACCTCCAGGGAAACGGAATCGGGCAGGGGAACGGCAACAATTCCCGCTGTACCATCCAGGGGAATGGTGGTTTGATAGATGCCGCGAGAGTCTGCGGTGCGATCGCCTTCGTCTTTTAAGGTAAATTGCGCGTACGGGGCGGAGGTGGGGGGAATATAGATGTAGAAGGTGGGATGCGCCGACAGCGTTAAACCCAGGTGGGAGGTGGGAACGACGGGAGTGAGTCCCGGTTCGACTGGGGTGTCGGACTGGCATTTCGCCACCGCCGATCGCGACGTTCCACTGCGAGAATCTTCCACCGAACCTTGATCGCGCGGCTCGAAAGTCACGGTTTGCGCTCGCACCGCAGGAGCATAAATTGACGCGAACAGGGCGATCGACCCCACCCAAACCGAGAATTTGAATTTCATACCAACTATCTCCAAATTAAAAACGAACAAAACAGTTAAACAGCAGGGGGAGCAGGGGGAGAAAAGCGACTAACAATAATGGTGCGTTTCGTTCCGGTGGCACTCCCTACCCGCTAACTCCGAAGGTCAGTGTGTGGTAGTTCACAACCAATTCCCCACCAGAACGTACGGCGACCAGAAAAAGGGGTGCCGAAATTGGGGATCTTGTAAGAGAGAGCGTTGTGCCGATCGCAAGGCTTCGGCTTTACTCATGCCCGGATGTCCGGCGAGTTGCTCGTAGAATAGCACCATTAAGCGAGCCGCAGAGGCATCGCTGACTTGCCAAAGGGTTCCTACGGTACTGCGGGCGCCCGATCGCACCGCCAATCCCGCCAAACCCAGCGCTGCCCGTCGATCGCCCGTTGCCGTTTGACAGGCACTCAGCACCAGTAATTCGATGGGGAAATCGAACGATCGCCCCGCTAACAACCGATCTAAATCCTTCACGCCAAGGCGATCGTCCCAGGTCAGCAAAAAGGTATTTGCCGCTTGGGAACTGAACTGACCGTGGGTAGCCAGATGCACGATCGGGTAAGGAAAGCGGGCGATCTCGGCTTGCAGGCGATCGACGGTAAAGTCGCCATCCAGCAAGATCGCCGAGGGCAATAGATCGGCAATGCCGCGCGTTTCGGCGAGAACGGCAGGCAGGGCGGGAAAACCCTGACGTGCTTGGCTGAGTCCGCCCAGCAGTCCTTCGAGGCGATCGGCACTTAAAGGGGCGGGATCGAGCAACCGCGCTCCCGGTGCGATGGCGATACTATATTTTTCGATGGAATAGCGCTCGCCGTCGAACAGCGCGGTCATGGGTATATTTTGCAGGAGACTGTCGAGGGAAAACACCAGGGTTTGGACGTTTTGCTCTTGCAGTCGCGCGTCTGCCGGACGAATCAACCAATCGTAGAGTTGCGCTGCAAAGTTCTGGCGATCTTCATCGAAGAAGACGGGATTTAAATAGAGTTTGAATTGATCGAGGGTGGCAGCAATTTCGCCAACGGGATGCCGCGTTTCGTAGTAAAACAAGGGGGAGTTCGGAAAGGAAACGAGAACGGCGAGGCGTTCTTCCCCTACGGCGGGTAAAACGATCGGGTAGAAGACAGCAGCGCCATCGTCAACATCGTCGATCGATTGCGCGTAGCCCTCCCAGCACGCTTCTCGAAAGAAGTTTTCCAATTCAACCCGCTGCAAGGCGGCGATCGTCTCTTTGGCTTGTTGCAACTGCCCTTGACTGGGATTGCCGTCCAGGAACAGGGCGATCGCTTCTCGATATAGAGGTTCGATTTCCTCAGAGAAGAAAAATTGCGCGTCGGCGTCGAGGGTCGCCCAGTCGCGGCGGATCGATTGCAGGGTCTCGATCTCCTGAGTATAAACGGCGATCGCCTGTTGGGTTTGCCCTTGTTGCCGCAGCAGTCGCCCTAGCTGCCACTGCCAACGCACGGTCATTTCCGGTGCGGACAATCCGGCAGCAATCGAGAGCGCCCGTTCGGTGAGGCGTTGCGCCTCTTGCCACTGTCCGGCAGCTTCGTAGAGTTTGCCCAAGGTGCCCACGGCGTAAGACTCGGCGGTGCGATTGTCGAGTTCTCGCGCCTGGCGGACGGCTGTTGCCAACTGTTCGGCAATGGGAAGATCTGGAAATTGCAGTTGCAGTAGGCTTTCAGCAAAATTGATGCGGGCGTATGTCGAGGCGCGACTGGGGGGCAATTCCTCGATTTGGGCGGTAATGCCATCGACGAGGGTCGAGACGTCCGTTCCCGGTGCGGTGTCCATCGCCAGAGAGAGCTGATTGAGTTGCGCTTGTACTGGCAAGAGGGGATCGATCGCCGTTTCGGCAGCTTGTCGGTATGTCGCGATCGCCGCTGCGGGACGTTGCAAGGCGCGCAGGGCATTGCCCAAACTCAACAGCGTCGCGCTCAAATCGTCGTGTTTCAGGGGATCGGTAGCGGCAAGTTGCGTGCCGATTTCCACACTGCGATCGAGCCATTGTTTCCCTTCTTCTAAATTGCCCAGAGCGATAGCTGCTTCCCCCAACATCCGCCATCCCGTCGCTTTTAAAGCCGGATCGGATTGGCTTTGCAGTTGGGATAAAGCGTGTTGTAAAAGGGTTCGCGATCGCGGATACAACCCCAAATTTTGCAAGGCACGGGCGCGATCGATTTGAGTACCGAGTTTGCCGATTTCATCCCCGAGGCGATCGTATTCGGCTTCCGCTTGTTGCCAAGTTGAGAGGGCGGCTTCTGGCTGTCCTAGAGCGAGTTGAATGTTGCCGCGAACGTTGAGCGATCGGGCTAGCAGTTGCGCTTGAGATTGCGTTAAACTAATGTTTTGAGGAAGCAGGCTCAAGACATTGTCGATGGTTTCTTCTGCTTCCTTTAAGCGATCTAAATTGAAGTAAGCGCTGGCTAAGTAACTGAGCGATCGAGCTTGGTTGAGGAGATCGCCCCGTCGGGAAAATTCCCGTGCGGCTTGCTGCCAAACCCGACTGGCTGCGGTCAATCGACCGACGGTAAATAAGGCTTTTCCCCGTTCGAGTAACGAATTGGGATCGTCGGCATCGCTGGATTTAATCTTAAAAAAGACAGTGGGTTGTGGGTATTTTTCGCGAACGATCGGGCGTTTGATTTCAGGGGAAAGTTCGATCTCGCTCGATCGACTCCCAGCCGTGCTTATTTCTATGCAAATAACTAAGGCAATTATAAAAATTACCGCAATACTAGACAAAAGCCTTTTCATTTTTAGGTGTTTTTTAAAACCTTAATGACAGTTTGAAAATAAGCAATTGATACCAATTTTCGATTTAATTTATGACAAATATTACAATTCGATCGAGAAGATTTAATTCCTACTTTTAGGCGATTCCTCACTCCTAATTACGAAGGATTTATATTTCCGTCTTCGAGACGTTGACAAATCAACAAAAAAATGTTAAAAAAGTTAACTTTCTCAGTAGTAGCACTCTCATTGCCCCTCGGACTGGCTTTGCCTCCGAGAGTTTGCGCTCAGATCGTTCCCGACTCGACCTTGCCCCAACCCTCCACCGTCACCGTTGAGGACGCCCTGCAACGCATTGCCGGCGGCACTCAGGCGGGGGGCAATCTTTTCCACAGCTTCGATCGCTTCAACGTACGGGCGGGAGAAACAACCTACTTCGACAACGCCCCCAGCATCGACAACATCATTACCCGCGTCACCGGAGGCAGCCCCTCGGCGATCGACGGTTTAATTCGCGCCAACGGTGCGGCAAATCTCTTCCTCGTCAATCCCTCCGGCATCGTCTTCGGTCTGGGAGCGCGATTGGACATCGGCGGTTCTTTCTTCGCCACCACTGCCGACAGCCTTCTATTTGCCGATGGTGCGGAATTTAACGCCGCCGAACCCAATGGGGCAGGCACGGGGGCACTGCCCCTACTGACGATAAACGTTCCCATCGGTTTGCAACTCGGCAGCAATCCGGGGGCGATCGTCAACCGCTCTACCGGAGAGGGCTTGCAAGTCCAACCGGGTCGTACTTTAGCCTTATTTGGGGGCAATCTTTTCCTCGAAGGGGGAAACCTCAGCGCCCCCCAAGGACGGATCGAACTGAGTAGCGTTGCCGCATCTGGGACGGTGGGGATTTTGCCTGCTGACGATGCGGATTTGACCGATGGCGGGGCGATCGCCCTATCTGGCGGGGCAATTGTCAATGCCAGCGGTTTGGGCGGCGGTACGATTCGGGTGCGCGGCGGACGAGTTTCCCTCACAGAAGGATCGCGGTTAGTTGCCGATACGGTGGGGGATTTCGACGGTGCGGGAATCGACATCCGCTCTGCCAACTTGCAAATGAGCGATCGCAGCTTTATCTCCGCTTCCACCTTTGGCAGCGGTACCGGAGGAGACATTTCCATCCGGGCAAATACCCTGGATATCACCGGAACGGAACCGGGACGGCGTGTCGGCGAACTGGTGACGGCAACCTTCGACCCATTTAATTTAAAAGATGGGATTTATGCCCTCAGTTTGGGGATGGGTGCGGGGGGAAATGTTGTGATTACAGCCGATCGAGCGACAGTTCGTAACGGCGGCAGTATCTTGACGACGCCTCTGGCTTTGGGAACAGGGGGAAACTTAACCTTTGATACCGATGTTGCCGAATTTGCCACGGGTTCCCTGATCGTCACGGGATCGGCAGGAATTGGCGACTCAGGGGATTTGACGCTGAGTGCCGATCGATTGCGGATTCTCGAGGGAACGATCGTCAGTTCCTCCCCTCTCAATGCGGGACGGGGTGGCAATTTGACCGTTCGCACCCGCGAGTTGGAATTGCAGGGAACCCCAGCCGGTGCCGCCATTCCCAACGGTTTCTTTACCTCGACTCTAGGAACGGGTGCTGGGGGGAACCTCAGCGTGACGACCGATCGATTAGTCGTTGAGGGCGGATCTCAAATTTCGGCATCGTCTTCCGGTGCTGGAACGGCCGGGAATTTGATGATCGTTGCCAACGAGATCGACTTGAATGGCATTGCTGCCGACGGTCGGTTTCTCAGTGGCGTGTATGCCTCTACCTCCCTGCTGACGGTTCCCGGAGAGCGGGGAACGGCATCGGGGGGCGATTTAACCGTCACTGCCAACCGCCTCGTCGTCCGGGATGGGGCGCAAATTTCCACGGCGACGGGGAATGCAGGTTCGGCAGGGGACGTGCGCATCCATGTGGCAGAGTCGGTGACCGTGAGCGGGTTGGCTACGGGGGTCGATCGGATGGTGGAATCGGTTTCCTTCGGCATTATCGGCGATGGCATCGTTCCCAGCGCGATCGAAGCCAATACCCGCGAGTCCGGTGCTGCCGGGGATGTATACCTGCAAACCGCCCAATTGACGGTCAACGACGGAGCGGAAGTAGGGGTGCGGGGAACCAATGCTGGGGCGGCAGGCAATTTAGATATCAAAGCGGGGGAAATCTTCCTCGACAATGCCGGAAGTCTCAGCGCCTCCACCATCGCCGGAACTGGGGGCAATATTAACTTACAGGCATCAACAATCCAATTACGAAACGGCAGTCGCATCATGACCGATGCCAATACCCGAGACGGAGGCAACATTGCCATCGACACCAATACCTTAGTTGCCTTCGAGAATAGCGATATTACTGCCAACGCCCTCCAAGGCAGAGGGGGTCGCGTGACCATCAACGCCCGAGGCATCTTCGGCACGCAGTTTCGGGAAGCCTTAACGCCCAAAAGCGACATTACCGCCACCTCGGAATTGGGAGCCGCCTTTAGCGGGGTGGTCGAACTCAATACCCCCGACGTGCAATCGGCGGTGGGTGTGGTGGAACTGGAGGCACAGGCGATCGATCCCGCCACCCTGGTCACGGTCAGCTGTCGAGACTATCAAGGCAGCGAACTCATCCTTACCGGACGAGGTGGTTTACCCCCCGATCCCACCCAACCCCTGAGTAGCGATCGCCCGTGGCAGGATTTGCGCTTCTTAGAAGAACTGCCCTCCACAAACAACTCCAGCCCCGTTCCTTCGCTCTCGGAAGCCCTGTCCCCAACCCCGAAACCCCTGGTGGAAGCCACCGGATGGCGCATCAACGATCGCGGACAAGTGGAGTTAATCGCTGAAGTTTCCAGCCCCGTGCGATCGCCCCTCCCCAACTGTCAGGATCGATCAATGCAGGCGTCTGGCAATGGGAGTGAGAAGCTTCCTGAATGACCGTCGAGCGTATAGTGTACCCTCGGAATTGGCAGCAGAACAACGGGCGGATGAATTGGCGGCTTTACTCGATCGCTATCGATCGCAATTTGGAGACTTACCCACCGATTGAACGAACCCCCAACTTCTGCGCGAAATTGGGGGTTGAGGAAGGCAATGGAGATCGACTTAGCGACCGATGCCGACGTAACGGAAGCCAACCGCCTCTAGCTTATCGCGATCGAGGAAGTTACGACCGTCGATCATCACCGGAGCGTTCATCGACTTCGACATTTCCGCATAATCGAGATCGAGGAACTGCTGCCAATCCGTCACCAGAACTAGCGCATCGCAACCGTCAGCCAGTCGATGGGGATCGGTTTCCACCAACACCCCACTCAAGCCATCCCGCAAACCGGAACTAGAAACGATCGGATCGTAGGCTTTCACCTTTGCCCCCAAGCGGTTCAAGTTTTCGATCAGCAACAAAGACGGTGCATCGCGCATATCGTCGGTGTCGGGTTTGAACGTCAATCCCAACAACCCGACGGTTTTCCCTTTGAGGATTTTCAGTTCTTTCTGGAGTTTTTCCAACGCCAGCAATCGTTGACGCTTGTTGACATCCACCGTGGCTTTCAGCAATTGGGCGTCATAGCCGTAGTCGTCGGCGGTGTGAACCAATGCCGATACGTCTTTGGGGAAACAAGATCCGCCCCAACCGATTCCCGCTTGCAGGAACTTCTCGCCGATGCGGGAGTCCAAACCAATGCCCTTCGCCACCTGGGTGACATCTGCTCCCACGCGATCGCAAATATTGGCAACTTCGTTAATAAAGCTAATTTTCGTCGCCAAGAACGAATTTGCCGCGTATTTGATCATCTCCGCCGAGTTCAAATCCGTAATCACCACCGGAACCGGAGGCAGCGAGGGATCTTCGGCAAACTTGCGCTCGACGATAGGCAGATACAATTGTTGCATCAGTTCCAGTGCTTTTGGATTGTTGCTGCCCAAAACGATGCGATCGGGATTGAAAGTATCGTAAACTGCGGAACCTTCCCGCAAAAACTCGGGATTGCTCACCACGTCGAATTCCGCCGTCGCCGCAGGCGCGCCTTCGCCGAGAGCTTTCTGGCGTTCTGCCATACCATCGAGAACGATCATCCGCACCCAGTCTCCCGAACCGATGGGAACCGTAGATTTATTGACAATCACCTTATAGCCATCGGTTAAATGAGAGCCAATGCCTCGTGCCACGGCTTCCACGTAGCGGGTATCGCTTTCTCCCGTCGGTAGCGGCGGCGTTCCCACCGCAATAAACAAGACTTCGCCGTGATTGACTCCAGCTTCCAAGTCCGTGGTAAACTCGATAGTCCCCGCCTCGATCGCCGCCTCCATGATCTCCGACAGTCCTGGCTCGAAAATTGGGGAACGTCCGGCTTTCATCATTTTGACCTTTTCTTCGTTGTTGTCAACGCAGATGACATCGTGTCCCGTCCGTGCGAGACACGCTCCCGTGACTAAGCCAACATATCCAGTCCCAATTACACAAACGCGCATAGTCAATACAATCCTCGATGATGAACTTAGGGGATACGATAACGGGGTTGATCGAAATCGCTCCCGTCGAAAAGTCGATCTTACTGAAACCCAAACATAACCGGGTTAGGAGGTGGGGATTTGTGACTTAATCCAATCACTAATAACCCTTAACTGATAACGATGCTCTCAACTCCTAACAGTAGACACCCCAAATCGGACAGAATTTTCTATTCGGCTGCAAGGCGCTCTTGAAAATCCTCTATAGTCAACTGTAACCCGTCTTCCAAAGGAACGGTGGGTTCCCATCCCAACCAAGTTCTGGCTTTGGTGATATCCGGCTGGCGGCGGCGGGGGTCGTCTTGTGGTAGCGGCTCGAACTGAATCTCCACGTTCGGGTCGATCGCAGTTTGCACCGCTTGCGCCAACTGTAAAATCGTGTACTCGTCCGGATTGCCCAAGTTTACGGGTCCGGTGTGTTCCTCGTTATTCATCAACCGCATGATGCCTTCGATCAAATCGGAGACATAGCAGAAACTCCGGGTTTGCTGTCCGTCACCGTAAACGGTTAGCGGAATTCCCCGCAACGCTTGGACGATCAAATTACTCACCACCCGTCCGTCATTTTGCTGCATGCGCGGACCGTAGGTGTTGAAAATCCGCGCCACGCGAATATCGACCCCGCTTTGGTGGTGGTAGTCAAACGCCAAAGTTTCCGCCACCCGCTTCCCCTCGTCGTAACAGGCCCGCATCCCAATGGGATTGACGTTCCCGCGATATTCTTCCACCTGGGGGTGAACGTCGGGGTCGCCGTAGACTTCGGAGGTGGATGCCAGGAAGAATCTTGCCTTGACCCGCTTGGCGAGTCCGAGCATATTTAGCGTTCCCATCACGTTGGTTTTGATGGTTTTGACGGGATTGTACTGGTAGTGGATGGGGGATGCCGGACAGGCGAGGTGGTAGATCTGATCGACTTCTAACCGAATGGGTTCGGTGATGTCGTGACGAATCATCTCGAAGTAGGGATTGCCAATCCACTTGAGGATATTGCGCTTGCAACCGGTGAAGTAGTTATCCAGGCACACGACCTCATGACCCTGTTCCATCAGTCGATCGATCAGGTGAGATCCGAGAAACCCCGCGCCGCCCGTGACTAAAATTCTCATGCGAATGTTATCGATCTTGGGGTGAATTTCGATTCTACGGTATCCTGCGATCGATCCAACTGTCTACATCAATTTAGGCGATCGGCGAAAAATTTACGACCGGAGTTGGGAGTTGGGAGTTTGGGGTTTGGGGTTGGGTGTTGGTAATGGGTAATTGGTAATTGTCTTGGCAAACATCTTCTCCCCCTGCCTCCCCGGCTCTCTTCCTCCTGTAGGCGAGAAGAGTGCGAAGCACTTACTCCTGCAACTCCTGCAACTCCTGAACTCCTCTGCTTACGATGCCCCCTGATCTAACTGTAACATCGCCATAAAGGCTTCTTGGGGAACGTCTACGGTCCCGATCGCCTTCATCCGTTTTTTCCCTTTAGCCTGCTTCTGTAACAGTTTCTTTTTCCGGCTGATGTCGCCGCCGTAGCATTTAGCGAGTACGTCTTTCCGGATGGCGGGAATTTGTTCGCTGGCGATGACTCGAGAACCGATCGCCGCTTGGATGGGGACTTTAAACTGGTGGCGGGGAATCAATTCTTTGAGTTTGGAGACCAGAGCTCGTCCGACGGGATAAGCTTTATCACGGTGGACGATGGTTGCTAAGGCATCGACGGGCTCGTTATTCACCAATATGTCTAGCAACACTAAGGCATTTTCGCGATAGCCGATGGGGTGGTATTCCATACTGGCGTAGCCGCGCGATCGCGATTTCATTTGGTTGAAGAAATCCGTCACCACTTCCGCTAACGGCAATTCGTAAATCAACGTCGTCCGCGTCGGCGTCAGATACTTCATATCTTTAAATTCTCCCCGCCGACTCTGGCACAGTTCCATCAGCGTCCCCACATAGGTTTCTGGGGTAATCATCTCCATTTGGATGTAGGGTTCTTCGATTTTCTCCCGTTCGTTGGGGGCAGGAAGGTGGCTGGGGTTGTCGATATTCAGAACCTCTCCTTTGATGGTGGTGACGCGATATACCACCGAGGGGGCAGTAGTAATTAAGTCCAGATCGTATTCCCGTTCTAGGCGTTCTTGGACGATTTCCATGTGCAGCAGTCCCAGGAAACCGCAGCGGAAGCCGAATCCCATGGCACTGGAAGTTTCCGGTTCGTAGTTGAGGGCGGAATCGTTGAGTTTGAGTTTTTCTAGAGCTTCGCGCAGGTCTTCAAATCGATCGGCATCGGTGGGAAATAAGCCGCAGAAGACCATCGGTTTGGCTTCGGTGTACCCCGGTAAGGGTTCGGCGGCGGGGGTGCTGGCGAGGGTAATCGTATCCCCGACGCGAGCATCGGCGACAGCTTTGATGGCGGCAGAGAGATAGCCCACTTCTCCGGCGTGGAGGTCGCCCACTTGTTTCTGGGTGGGGGAGAGGACGCCCACTTCGTCGAGTTCGTATTCTTTGCCGGATGCCATTAGCCGCACCCGATCGCCTTTTTTCACCGTACCATCCATCACCCGGAAATAGGCGATCGCCCCGCGATAAGCGTCGTAATAACTATCGAAAATCAACGCTCGCAAGGGTTCGGTAACGGTATCTCGCGGCGGGGGAATTAAATGGACGATCGACTCTAAAATTTCGGGAATACCGATGCCTTCTTTGGCAGAAGCTTCGATCGCTCCGGAACAATCTAAGCCGATTAAGTCTTCGATTTCTTGCTTGACGCGATCGGGTTCGGCACCGGGTAAGTCAATTTTATTCAACACCGGAATGATTTCCAGGTTGTGTTCTAGTGCTAAGTAAACATTGGCAAGGGTTTGCGCTTCCACCCCTTGGGAGGCATCCACCACCAACAGTGCCCCTTCGCAAGCCGCTAGCGATCGCGACACTTCGTAGGAGAAATCCACGTGTCCGGGGGTGTCGATCAAGTTGAGGACATAATCCTTGCCATCTCGCGCCTTGTAGTTCATCCGTGCGGCTTGTAACTTAATGGTGATGCCCCGTTCCCGTTCTAAATCCATATTATCGAGGAACTGTTCCTTCATCTGTCGGGCTTCCACGGTTCCCGTATACTGCAAGAGGCGATCGGCGAGAGTGGACTTGCCATGGTCGATGTGGGCGATGATCGAAAAGTTGCGAATCCGAGAGACGGGTGCGTCAGTCATAGACTTGTGGTTTGAAAGAAAGGCGCTGGGTCGGGGACAACCGGGTTGACACGCTGCCCCACTCGATTATCTTTAACATATTTTAACGTCATTGGTCATGTGGGGTTTGGAGTTGGGGATTCGATCGCTTAACGGGTCGGGTCAACGGGGTTATCTTCAGTGCGATCGCTTGCTTCTAAACTCACATCTTCGTAGAGCATTTCAAACTTCCCCGTATAGTCAATACTTTCAAACCGAAACGTTTCTCCCTCATCGTAAGTTTGGAACAGCCACAGACTGTCGGTGTGGCGG
>DVED01000072.1 GCA_015295945.1 Oscillatoriales cyanobacterium M59_W2019_021
CACTCCCCCTGAACTCTTGTAACTCCTTATTCCGCTTCATTTCGGGCGATCGTGCCTGTTTTGTAATTTTTGCATCTCCGTGCGAACGCTGGCGGCAATTTCCAAAGCTTCATTTAATAACCTGCCCCGTTCGCTAGCTAAATCGCTCACCTGCAAGGCTGCCAGAGCGGTTAAATTATCGGCAAAAAATTCGGCGTGGCGATCGATAAACTGTCGGTTCTTTCTTAAAATCCGCTCGGTTTTGAGCGCCCGCACCAAATCTTCGCGAGTCAGTTGTAGTGCCGAAATAATCCGCGATCGATCCTCAAGGCGTACCTGCAAATTCCCCGCCGCTTCCAATTGGTCGCGAATCTCCAGAGCGGCGATCGCATCGTGATAGCGACCCACATCCTCCAGCAAGCTCACCAAATGGGGATTTTGATAGCTCAGCCAAAAATCGCGCAAATCTTCCAGGAGGACGCCCACACCCACCGCAGCATGAACGATCGCCACCACTCCCCACCGATGGGGAAATGCCAGCAACAGCGTCCAGCCGCTCGCCGCCA
This sequence comes from Oscillatoriales cyanobacterium M59_W2019_021, assembly GCA_015295945.1. Classification (GTDB taxonomy): domain Bacteria; phylum Cyanobacteriota; class Cyanobacteriia; order Cyanobacteriales; family Geitlerinemataceae; genus DVED01. The sequence continues at coordinate 546 of DVED01000072.1, forward strand.
ACAACACCATCACCAGTGCCGTTTTCAGCAGTTCGGCGCACACCCGACGGGGGGTGAGGGGTCGCCAAATGCGATCGACCCGCACCCCACTCAAATGCCGGAGTTCGCCAGGGGTCAGTTCCAGCCCTTGCAGATCCGATTGCATATCCGCACGCACTTAACGAGAGTAGCCCAGACGGCGCAAAGCCCCCTGCAGGCGAGACAAAAACCGCTCGCGATCGCTTCCAGTATAACTTTGCCGCACCTGACGCCAGCCGTCTTCCCCTTCCCCGAGAGCGTGTTTATCGACCAGATAAGCCGCCAAAACCCCCTTCACCTCGCGATTTTGGGCTTGTCGCCGCAAATAATCCTGCCAAAGACGATCGGCATTTTCCCGCACCACCTCCGGATATTGTCGCGTCACGTCGAACAGTTCCCCTTGGCGGTACTGCAACACCTGCTTGGGAAACGCCGCATCGTCGTAACTCGATACGAACTCGAAAGGAAACTGGGTGTTAAAGCCGTCGAATTCCGGGATGCCATCGCGATCGAGATCCTGGAGATTCGGAGATCGATAATCCCAAGCATACTGCGCGCCTACGTAACGACCCTGCCAGGGGGCAAAGCGGTAAATAACCGAATAGGAACAGCAACGCGGGGGATTGACGAAGAAATCGACGATCAATTCCGGATCGCTATCCCCGTCGAGATCTTTGAGTTGAAATCCCAAATTCCGCGATTCCTGTTGGTTGGGCAGCGTTTCCTCCAACACCGGGACGCCGCCGCGCACCACGGTCAACCGCAAATCTCGGTAGGTAAAGTTTTGCTTTTGGTAAGACAGTTGCGCCAACACCAACTCGCCCCCCACGCGCTGACTTTCGGTAAAGGTTCCCCGACCGTCGGGGATATCGGCAATATACTCCACCGGAATGCTCGACGTACCGCTGTCTCCCGCCCGTGCCTGACACAAAAATCCGGCAACTTCCGCCCGCGTTGCCGCTCTCAGGGGGTTGAGAACCTGCGGGTTCGGGTAGTTGACCACTAAGCGATTTTCCGTCGCGGCAGCGATCGCGCCGAGGGCGTAGTTGGGAATCGCGTTAAAATCCGTATAAATTTGCGGCAAGTCTTCAACGCTCAAATCTTCGGCGGTGTAACCTAAACCATTACTCAGGGCAACCAGTGCCTGCACCCGCAACAGCGGTTCCTCCGGGCGAAATACCCCGTCGGGATATCCCGCCAAAAATTCCGTCTGCTGGGCTTCGCGAATGGGTTCGTAGCCCCAATATTGGTTCGGAACGTCGAAAAACGGGCGATCGATCCCCGTGGCGGGAGCAACCGGATATGCCTGCCGGATCAAAGCGGCAAATTCCGCCCGTGTCAATTGTCGGTCTGGCGCGAAGCGACCGTTGGGATAGCCGCGCACGATCCCCGCTTCGGCGAGATCTTCGATACAACCTTGCGCCCAATGACCTTGAATATCGGGAAAGGTAACCCTGGCTGACGCTGGAGGGACGAATCCCCACGTCGCGGCAAAGCCCAACGCCGTCGTCCAAGTTGCGATCGTCCTGGCGAGAGTCTGTGGGGGTGAAAGATCTCTCACCCCTGACAGAACAGAATGCGGTGTTTGCTGGTTCGTCATGTTGTGCGTACTTGAATAGATCCAACGGCAAGCGATGTGAGGGCGGTTTCCCTATTTTCCCTCAAGGCGGGGAAGAAAGCAGAGGGAGCAGGGGAGGCAGGGGAGGCAGGGGAGGCAGGGGGAGCTTTCTTGAGCAGGGGGAGAAGGGGGAGGCAGGGGGAGAAGACAGTGACCAGTGAACCACTAACCACTAACAAACCCCAAACACCAAACCCAAACCCCCAATCTAAAATCTAAAATCTCCAACCCCAAACCCCCAACACCAAATGACTAATCCGACTGCCACCCCGATCGGCAATGGGGAGAAAGAGCGGTAGAATCTTATTGACATTCTGACTCCCAAGCCAATTTCTCGGGTAAATTTTAGGTCTATGATGGTTTCTCTGTGGCGATCGCTGGTAGCATTCCTCCGTCGGGAACGACGGCGCGCGCTGGCAACGGCAATTCTCAGTAGCGTTTTGGTACTACTGGGCGTGTTTTGGTTGGCAACGGCTCCGGCACTTGCCAGTTTGGAGGACGATCGCTTTGACGGGAATATTTTTGCCCTCTATGCTGGAAACGGTTCCCTGGTTCCCCCCAAGGTGACGCTAGAGCAATCCCTCAAGCAGGGCAAACCCACGCTGTTGGTGCTGTATTTAGAAGATAGCCGGGACAGCAAAGCGTACTCGCCGACGGTATCGGCTCTGCAATCGTTCTACGGTCGCGTTGCCAACTTCGTTCCCGTCAATACCGATTCGATTTTCCCCGCCGATCATTACGAGCCCACGGAACCGGGATACTACTATAAAGGTCTCGTGCCGCAAACCGTGCTATTCGATGCCTCGGGGAAAGTGGTTCTCGATCGCGTCGGACAAGTTCCTTTTGAGGATATCGACGATCGCTTTCGGGAAATCTTCGACTTACTCCCCCGTTCCCAATCGATCGAGTTAAGGCGAGCGAACGAAATCAGCACGGAAATGAGTCAGTAATTCGAGAACTCTGACAGTTCCCTCCTCCCAGATCCAAGGAGATTATGCGGTGTTTTCTATCCTCTTCCCCCTGAAGACTGTCTTACTGCAAATGCTCTTGCTAGTGGCGACCATCGCCATCGAAGCCGGGGTGTTTCAACGACGCTTGGCACTGCCGCGCCGACTGAGCATCGTCTACGCCACAGCTATTAATTTTATGGCGGTGGCGATCGGGTGGCTGGTCTTTTTCGCCATTCAACCCGCCTTTCTACCCCCAGGAATCAAAACGCAGTTAATCAGCTACGTTTGTTTGGGAAAATTATCGAATTCGAGCTTATCTCAAGGGGTCGAACTGTGGGTGATTTTGCTGATTTTCGGCATCTTTTTTGTCACCTGGCAGGTTAAAGTCCAAAGCTTGTACGCCATGCAAATAGCTCAATTTTTGCCCAGTCGTCTGGTTCGAGGCAATACGGTGCTTCAGCGTCGCGAGCGCCTGATCGTCATTCGCGAACAAAGCTTAGCCGTGCTGATCGCCCACGGAGTCAGTCATTGTCTCGTCCTGGTGGTCTTAATTCTCGTGAATCTACCCATCTTGCGATTGTCATGACTAATCCCGTCGATCGAATCCGCCAACAACTCACGCCCCCCAAGGCGCTTTCCTGGCAATCTCTGATTTTGGTCAGTGCCCTCTTTTGGCTGATTCTCGCCGTCGCTCTCGGTATTCAATACGATTGGAGCGATTTGGGGGTTAGCGATCGCGCTATCTCCCAACTGGCATGGATCTTGTTGTTTGCAGGTTTAACCTGGTGGCAACTGGAGAATCCCGTGCGTCTCGGTGGATTGTCCATCGGTCCTTGGATTATTAGCGCTCTGGTTTGCGCGTTGCTCTTCATCCGACCCTCTGGGGAGATTTCGCCGTTGGTGTGGGTGGTTTGGCCTCTGCTGGCTGCCGCGATCGCCGTTTTTCCCCGCGTACGAGGCGACTCGAACTCTTGGACGATTCCCTCGGTTCGAGAGCGATCGGCGTTGATCCTGTTGATATTAGGTAGTTTTATTGTCAGTTGCTGGTTCGGATTTTCCTTGATTATCCAAGGCTGGTTGGCAACCTATCCCGAACTGATGGCAGCCGATGTCAGCGGCAGTAATTTTGTGGTTCGATTGGGCGAAGTTGGCGAGTCGGAAGGGAAAACCATCATCGACGAAATGCAAGCTTATATCGCTCAGCAAACCAACGGCAAACCCTGGGGAACCGTCGAGCGATTTCTGCTCGATATCCAGTTGGGAAAAATTAATTTCAAACAACAAGTTGCCGGAAAATTGCCCAACTCCAGCAATCTCGACGAGTGGACGGCATGGGTGGAAATCGTCAAAGGTTCGGAATACGATCTCAAGTTGTACTTTCGCAAACCGAACATCGAGGGAGAACGTATGGGCTACTCTTTGACTAAAACCTGTTACTTGCGTCAGTCTAACTCCACCCCTCAACGATCGGGCGGCGAGTTACTGCCCACCGGAAAGTTGTTCTGCGATATCTATCCTCAGTTTAATTTTGAGTAATGGGATTCGCGTTGTAAAACAGAGGGAGCTTTCTTGAGCAGGGGGAGAGAAACAACTAACAACTAACAACTAACCAACCCCAAACCCCAAACTCCCAATCCCGAAAAAAAAACAGAAACGATCGCCAACTTATGGATAAATCTGTTGAAAATTATCCCGTTAATTTAGGAAGCATTTTTACGATCGCCGCCAATGTGTTTCGCGAAGCCATTCGCGATCGCTCGTTGTATCTTGTTGCGATCTACGCGATCGCCTTAGTAGCAGCAGTCGGTTTACTTCCTGAAGTTTCCGCCAATGCGGAAGATAAAATTACCCTGGATGTGGCTCTAGCTGCAATGAATCTGTTAGGGTTAATTGTCACCATCTTCTTGGGAACGGGATTGATTAATAAAGAGATCGAAAAACGAACGGTGTTGGTGTTGCTTTCCAAACCCATTCGTCGCGGCGAGTTAATTGTCGGTAAGTTTCTGGGATTGTCGGCAACGATCGCCATTTTGGTAGCGCTCATGCAGGCAATTTTAATGGTGGTTTTGGGGTTGAGCCGCACGCCTTATCCATTTTGCAGCACGATCGTTGCTGCGTTTTTCTTGTTTTTGCAACTCAGTACGATCGCCGCCGTCGCCATTCTTTTTGGAGTTTTAACCAGTTCGGTTCTGGCAACCATCTTAACGTTGTGCGTCTACGTGATGGGAAATTTGACGCGAGATTTGCTGCAACTGGGCGACATCAGCCAAAATCCAGCCATCGATCGCCTCTCGATGGCACTGTATTTAATTCTGCCCGATTTAGCTCGCTTGGATTTAAAAAACGATGCGGTGTATGGCATGGCAGCATTACCCAATGTGGGAACGCTGTTCGTCAATGTCATCTACGGGATGGTCTACACGATCTTGCTGCTGTCGCTGGCGATCGCCATTTTTTCCCAGCGGGAATTTTAAAATAGTTATTAGTCATTAGTCATTAGTCATTGGTCATTTGGGGTTTCGGGTTTGTTAATTACCCATTACCCATTACCCATTACCCATTACCCATTACCCATTCACCGTGAATTCCAAATTAGAACGATTGCGAGATTTATTTCGATCGATGGATCGAGCGTTAATTGCCTATTCGGGGGGCATTGACAGCACCTTAGTCGCGAAAGTAGCGTTTGACGTGTTGGGCGATCGCGCGTTGGCAGTGACGGCAGTTTCGCCGTCGCTGTTGCCGGAAGATTTAGAAGATGCCAGAATTCAAGCGGCGGCGATCGGTATTGCCCACGAAGAAGTTGCCACCGACGAAATGGCAAACCCCAACTACACCTCTAACCCCGTCAATCGCTGCTACTTCTGCAAAAGCGAACTCCACGATACCCTCAAACCTTTAGCCTTAGAACGGGGTTATCCCTACGTCGTCGATGGGGTCAATGCCGACGATTTGCACGATTACCGTCCCGGCATTCAGGCAGCCAAGGAACGCGGCGCACGATCGCCCCTTGCCGAAATCGGGATCGCCAAAGCCGAAGTGCGGGAACTCTCCCGATCCCTCGATTTACCCTGGTGGGACAAACCCTCCCAACCCTGTCTCTCCTCCCGATTTCCCTACGGCGAGGAAATCACCGTTGCCAAACTTCGGCGGGTCGGCAGGGCGGAAATTTACCTGCGGCGGTTGGGATGGACGAATCTGCGGGTGCGTTCCGAAGGCGACACGGCGCGAATTGAGTTGCCGCCAGAACGAATTAAGGAATTCGTCCTGACGATGGATCTTCCCCAAATTGTCGCCGCATTCCAGGAGTTGGGTTTTCTGTACGCGACCCTCGATTTAGAAGGGTATTGTAGCGGCAAACTCAATCGGGCGATCGTGACGTCACCCTAACAGGACTTACGCAAACACACGACTCATGGGGGTGATGGTGCGTTACGCTCCGCGCTTCACACCCTACAGATGGAGGTGTTGCGTAAGTCCTACATCAGTTTTGAAAATAAGCGATCGAACTTGAGACCAGCAAGATAGATGACCGAGAGGGTCGATGCACCTTGAAGCGTTAAGGGTAGGCGATGCTAGTCTTCGATCGCCTCGGCATAGTGGGGGTGCGCTTGGATTTCTTGCAGCACTTGTTTGATCTCCTGAGTGCGATCCTTTTTGACAATTAAGGTGACATTACCATCGCGAACGACGACCACATCTTCTAAACCGATGGTGACGATCATTTCTCGATCGCTGCTGGCGTACAGGATCGACCCTCGGGTATCCCGTCCCACATGACGGGCTAATTCTACATTGGGAGCATCGCTTTTGTGCAATCGTTCGACGGCGTTCCAATCGCCCAAATCGTCCCACTCGAAGGCAACGGGTAACACGCACGCTAAGTCCGTTTTTTCCATTAAAGCATAATCGATACTGATTTTGGGTAATTGGGGATAGACCGCAACGCCATCCGTTTTCAGCATCCGCATCAGTTCAGGGGTGTGATGGTGCAATTGTTCGAGTGCCACCCCCGTCCGGAACACGAAGATGCCGCTATTCCAGCTAAATCGACCCGTTGCCAGAAATTCTTCCGCTTTGGCGAGATCGGGCTTTTCTGTAAACCGACTGACTTGGTAGCCATTCAAGCCGCCAAAGAAACCGATTTCTTCACCGCGTTCGATGTAGCCGTATCCGGTAGCAGGATGGTCGGGTTGGACGCCCAAAGTGACGATCGCCGCCCGATCGCGAGCTAACTCCGCTGCTGCCTCCAGGGTATACTGAAACTTATCCGGCTGCGCGATCCAATGATCCGCCGGGAAAAACCCTGCAACCGCACTTTCGCCATAGCGTCGGGCAATTTCTAACGTCGTCCACGCCACCGCCGGGGCAGTATCCCGTCCTTCCGGTTCGACGAGAAGATTTTCGGAGGGGAGTTGAGGCAACTGTTCTCGGATGCCATCGGCGAGGTGGGCAGCCGTTACCACCCACAACCGTTCCCAACCCCCAGCCAGGGGTAACAGGCGATCGGCAGTTGCCTGAAGCAAACTCGATCCGCTACCGTCGAGGCACAGAAACTGTTTGGGACGGTGCTTGCGACTCACCGGCCAAAAACGTTCGCCTTTGCCACCAGCGAGGATAACGGGAATAAACGATGAATTCATCTTTAACTCAAACTGAAACGACTCGGAAATCGGGCAGAACTGGCATGGAGTTAGAATTGCCCAATGCTCTCTCTACCCGCTATCCTACAAACTTTTTTAGCGATCGGTCATCGGCGATTTAGCGGGTATTGCCGATGGGGTCGTCAGCCAATCTCGAATCATTTCATTAAAAACCCGCTTTACTCACAGTAAAGCGGGTTCGTGCGACTTATTTCGACAACTTAGTCGGTGGATTCGGTAGCGAGATTACTCCGCACCTTGGGGCAAGAGTTCGCGCTGTTCCGACGAACTGACTTTGACTTTGCCGTCGTCATCCACATCCACCACTGCCGTATCGCCATCCTGAACGCGACCGGAGAGGATTTCCTCTGCCAGCACGTCTTCGAGCAAGCGCATGATCGCCCGACGCAGGGGACGCGCCCCGTAGCTGGGGTTGAACCCTTCTTTGAGCAGCAACTCCTTGAAGCGATCAGTCACTTCTAAGGTGATGCCTTTTTCCGTCAAGCGATGGAAGACTTCCCGCAGCAAGATTTCCGCAATCTGCTTGACTTCTTCTTGGATCAACTGGCGGAAGACGATGATCTCGTCGAGACGGTTGAGGAATTCCGGACGGAAGTAGTTTTTCAGTTCTTCCATCACCAGGTTGCGAATGCGGTTGTATTGCGCTTCGGCAGCATCCTCCATGGAGAACTCGAAGCCCAAACCGCCGCCGCCTTTTTCGATCACCTTCGATCCGATATTGGAGGTCATGATGATCAAGGTATTCTTGAAGTCCACCGTGCGACCCTTGGCGTCGGTCAGGCGACCGTCTTCCAAGATTTGCAGCAGCATATTGAACACGTCGGGGTGAGCTTTTTCGATTTCGTCGAACAGCACCACAGTGTAGGGACGGCGGCGTACCGCTTCGGTGAGTTGACCGCCTTCGTTGTAACCCACATATCCCGGAGGCGAACCGATCAACTTGGAGACGGTATGGCGTTCCATGAATTCCGACATATCCAAGCGGATCATGGCGTCTTCAGAACCGAAGAAGTAAGCGGCGAGGGCTTTGGTCAACTCGGTTTTACCGACACCCGTGGGACCCGAGAAGATGAAACTGGCGATCGGGCGGTTGGGGTTCTTCAGACCGACGCGGGCGCGACGGATGGCGCGAGAGACGGCGCGAACGGCTTCTTCTTGACCGATCAAGCGCTGGTGCAGGGTATCTTCCATGTGCAGCAGTTTCTCGGACTCGGATTCGGTGAGTTTGTTCACCGGAACCCCCGTCCAACTGGCGACGATGTGGGCGATATCCTCTTCCGTCACCATGGGCGAGGTGTCCTCTTCCGTACTATCTTTTTTGGTACTGGCGATCGCCCGGATTTCGGCTTTGATTTCCATTTCCCGATCTCGCAATTCTCCCGCGCGATCGAAGTCTTGGGAACGCACCGCTTCGTCTTTTTCCTTCAGGACTTTCCGCAGTTCCTTATCCAATTCCTTAGCAGCCGGAGGCAACTGGGAATTGATCAACCGGACGCGAGATCCGGCTTCGTCGATCAAGTCGATGGCTTTGTCGGGCAGGTAGCGATCGCTGATGTAGCGATCGGACAGTTTCGCCGCCGCTTCCAACGACTCGTCGGTAATTTTCAGTTTGTGGTGCTGTTCGTAGCGTTCCCGCAAACCAAAGAGAATTTCGATGGTTTCGTCCACCGTCGGTTCGCCCACCATCACGGGTTGGAAGCGCCGTTCTAAAGCGGCATCCCGTTCGATGTGCTTGCGATACTCATCCAAGGTGGTGGCGCCGATGCACTGGAGTTCGCCCCGTGCCAGCGCCGGTTTGAGGATGTTTGCCGCGTCGATCGCCCCTTCTGCCGCCCCAGCACCGATGAGGGTATGCACCTCGTCGATCACCAAGATCACGTTCTGGCAGGAGCGAATCTCGTCCATAATTTTCTTGAGGCGCTCTTCAAATTCGCCCCGGTACTTGGTGCCGGCAACCAGCAAACCGATATCCAAGGTGACGACCCGCTTGTCTTCCAAAATATCGGGAACGTCGTTGTTGGCAATGCGTTGCGCCAACCCTTCGGCGATCGCGGTTTTACCGACCCCCGGTTCCCCGATCAATACGGGATTGTTCTTGGTGCGGCGACCGAGGATTTGGATCACCCGTTCGATTTCCTTCTGGCGACCCACCACCGGATCGAGTTTGCCTTCGGCTGCCATTTGAGTGAGGTTCGCGCCGAACTCGTCGAGCGTTGGGGTTTTGGTGCGACCGCCTCCGCCGCCTGCTGCCACTTCTGCGGTTTCGCCCAGCATCCGAATCACCTGAGTGCGGACTTTGGTGAGATCGACGCCCAGATTTTCCAACACGCGAGCGGCAACGCCCTCCCCTTCCCGAATTAAACCGAGAAGTAGGTGTTCCGTGCCGATATAATTGTGTCCCAGTTGGCGAGCTTCTTCCAAAGACAACTCCAACACTCGCTTCGCTCTCGGCGTGAAGGGAATTTCGACGGCGACAAATCCCGAACCCCGACCGATGATTTTTTCGACTTCGATGCGAGCGTCTTTCAGATTAACTCCCATGGTTTTGAGAACTTTGGCGGCGACTCCAGTTCCCTCGCCAATTAAACCCAAGAGAATTTGCTCGGTGCCCACGAAGTTGTGCCCCAGGCGGCGAGCTTCCTCCTGAGCGAGCATAATGACCTTAATGGCTTTTTCTGTAAAGCGTTCAAACATGGCGCGTTTCCATTACCGAACAGTGTTGACGACGGAGTTAACGACCTGCTACCTACCCATCAATTGAACTTAGCATAGCAAACCTGGCGGGGTTCTTGCTATCGGGATCGCGCCCCCAAACCGAACCTCGGCGGATCGGTTGGGACTCGATGAGAGCGTTTTGAGATTCATCGTTCGTGAGTTCTGTGCGACTAGAGATTTGGAAAACAAACGGGAATGGAGTAAAAATTGATGGATTCGGCATGCAAATCGATCGAATTTTGGATTTCTGGAGATGTTTACTCACCCAAGCACACAAGCACAAACTCTAAAAGGGTGAACGGTCAGGCATTGAGCCGTAAAACTTTTCCAACAACTTCAATAGGTCATTTTTGGCGGGTTCGCCCGATCGCAGGCGATCGAACGCCTCTTGCGGGAACCACCAAAACCCTTCGATAAAATCGTTGCGATTGTAATCGGGCGTTGTATCCGTCGGGATTTCATACACTTTCATAAATGCTGAAACTCCATCGTCTACGGGGGTTAAATAGCCCAAAAAATAGTCAGCAATCCGATCTATCTCTAAATTGAGTTCTTCCTGGAGTTCCCGTTGGCAGGCTTCGTCGTAGCTTTCGCCACTCACCACGTATCCCCCCATACTCATATCCAAACACAATGGAAAACGGCGCTTATTTGCCGTGCGACGCGGCAGCCACAGTTTGCCTTCCGGATTAATGAGAAAAGCATTGACTACTCGACAGTAGTAATCGATTCCCTTTTGATCGAGTTGCGATCGCCATCGCCGTCCGATCGGACGATCGCTCGCGTCTACAATATCGAGAAGCTCGTCAGAATCGTTCATGATTTTTTGAAGGAGTTCAGAAGTAAGCGCTGCGCGCTGGCTACGCCTACAGGAGAAGAAAGCAGAGGGAGCAGGGGAGGCAGGGGAAGCTTTCTTGAGCAGAGGGAGAGAAGCAACTAACCACTAACAACTAACCACTAAC
>DVED01000165.1 GCA_015295945.1 Oscillatoriales cyanobacterium M59_W2019_021
ACTTAGGCAACTGATAGACGATCTGATAGAATCTGAGAATAAAAAGCCGTCCTCCGCTGCGCTAAAGGACGGGGCTTGAAATCCTTTATTTTCGGTCAGTAGATGCGACGAACCAATCACCAATCACCACTCGCAATGTTCGAGCGTCGATCGCAGAGTGTTAAAATTAGGTAAAATTCGCCCTGTGGGGCGTTCGGAACTGATCGAAAACTAACGGAGAGCGACTGATGTCAGAGCCGATGAAGTGGGTCAACGCTTTGTCAACCCGTCCCTCCCTAGAAGCAGCCGTGGAGGAAGTGGTCGAGTGCGCGCAGTTGCTGCCGAACCCGGCGAATTTGGGATTCGTCTTTATCTCTGCCGCCTTTGCCAGCGAGTATCCCCGCTTGATGCCCCTCTTACAGGAACGCTTGTCCGTTCCCAACTTGATCGGCTGTGGCGGAGGTGGAATCGTGGGGAGAGGTCCGGCGGGGTCTCCGTCGCGAGAGGTGGAAGGAGAACCCGCGCTCAGCCTGACGCTGGCGCATTTACCGGGGGTGAACGTGCGGACGTTTCACATGTTGCCCGAATCGCTACCGGATTTAGACGGTCCTCCCGATCGGTGGATCGAGGCGATCGGCGTCCCTCCACAAGATCGACCGCAATTTATTCTCCTTGCCGATCCGTTTCGATCGCGCGTTAACGAGTTGCTCGAAGGCTTGGATTTTGCCTATCCCGGCTCGGTAAAAATTGGCGGATTGGCTAGCGCCGGATATAGCAATCGCGGCACGAGTTTGTTTTACAACGATCGCCTATACGATGAAGGCACGGTGGGGGTAGCGCTGAGCGGAGACGTGGTATTAGATGCGATCGTCGCTCAAGGCTGTCGTCCCATCGGCAAACCCTATCGCGTCACTGAAGGCGAACGCAATATCATCCTGGGATTAGAAGAATCGGACGAAGAGGCAGAGGTGTCGCGCGGCGAGTCGCATCCGCCGTTAAAACTGCTGCGAGAATTACTGCAAACCTTGAGTCCCGAAGATCGGGAATTGGCGCAAACCTCCCTGTTTATCGGCTTGGTGCGGGACGAGTTCAAGCTGAGTTTGGAACGGGGAGATTTTCTGATTCGCAACTTAATCGGTGTCGATCCCCGCATGGGAGCGATCGCGATCGGCGATCGAGTGCGTCCCGGTCAGCGCGTCCAATTTCACCTCCGCGACGCTCAAACCTCCGCCGAAGATTTGGAGGTGTTGCTGCAAAAATACTGCGATCGTCCCGATGGAACGGCGGCAGCGGGTGCGTTGATGTTTGCCTGCCTCGGACGCGGCGTCAGCTTGTACGGCGAACCCGATTTCGACTCTCGCCTCTTCCACCGCTATCTCAAAGATGTGCCCCTCAGCGGCTTTTTCTGCAACGGAGAAATCGGTCCGGTGGCAGGAACGACGTTCTTACACGGTTATACGTCGGTCTTTGGCATTTGCCGCCAACCGGAATGAAGTAGTAGTTGGTAATGGTTAATGGGTAATGGGTAATGGGTAATGGGTTATTGGTGATTTGGAGCTTGGGGTTGGTTGTCGATCTCTATTCTTCTTCCCCTGCTCCCCCTGCTCAAGAAAGCTCCCCCTGCCTCCCCTTCTCCCCCTTCTCCCCTTCTCCCCCTGCTCAAGAAAGCTCTCTTCCTCCCGATGGCGGCACTACAATAAAATAGGCGAGCTATCACCAGCCATCGATGGGAATGACATATCCAGACTTCTCCAGCTATCACTACCAAGTCGTGCGAGAACTCGGTCGCAATCCGGCAGGCGGACGGATTGCCTATCTTGCCACCGATACGCGCAACCAAAAATCGGTTGCCATCAAACAGTTTCGGTTCGCTGGGTTGGGTGCGGATTGGTCGGGATACGATGCTTATGATCGCGAAATTCAGGTTTTGCAGGAGTTGAACCATCCCGGCATTCCTCGCTATCTCGACTCTTTTGAAACGGTAGATGGGTTTTGTTTGGTTCAGGAATACAAACACGCTCGATCTTTGGCGATCGCGCGCAGTTTTTCCCCAGTAGAAATCAAGAAAATCGCGATCGCCTTATTAGAAATTCTCGTCTATTTACAAGATCGCTTTCCTCCGGTGATTCATCGAGATATCAAACCGGAAAATATTTTAGTAGGGGATGCGGATGAAAAGGGCGATCGTCCGGTATATTTAGTCGATTTTGGGTTTGCTCGCATCGGCAAAGGCGAGGTTGCCGTCAGCAGTATTGTCAAAGGAACTCTCGGCTTTATGCCGCCGGAACAATTATTCAACCGCAAACTCACGGAAGCGTCGGATTTGTATGGCGTGGGTGCGAGTTTGATTTGCTTGTTAACGGGAACGAGATCGACCGATATCGGCGATTTAATTGATAGCAACTATCGAATTAATTTCCAAGATCTCGTCCCCCAACTCAGCTTGCCTTGGATCGCGTGGCTGGAAACCATGGTACAGCCGAATGCGGAAAATCGCTATCGCAATGCAGCAGAAGCATTGCAAGCCTTACAACCGATTTACGTCACCCGATCGCCATCGTTAAGTTTCGTTCCTAAAACGCTAGAATTCACGGCGAAAAAACTCGGGGAAAAAGTGACTCAAACCATTGTCTTAAAAAATCCAATTCCCGATACCGTTCTCTCCGGATGCTGGGAATTTACGTCCCATCCTAACGATCCGCCACACCCTCCCGAATCTCATCCTTGGATTTCCATTACTCCCGATCGCTTTGAGTCGAACAAAATGCTGTTTAAGATTACGATCGATGCGGGAAAATTGATGGCAAATAAGCGTTACGAGCGCGAGTTGATTCTCAATACTAATACAGCCGAATCGCCGCGATCAATTTGCATTAAAGTGAAAACCGCTCCGGTTCCGCTGAAAACTTTAAATCCTCCCATTGCTCGATTGTCGCTGTTACTCGGTGTTTCTTTTCTATTCGCCTTTCAGTTTAATTTTTTGTGGAGTGCTTCGGTACAAACGGCAACCTCGATCGCTCGTTTAATCGATAAACTTATTTCTTAATAATTAGATGAAAATTATATGAATCCAAAAACACCTAAAAAACTGCCCGATCGTTCCGAACAACCTCTGGTTAAAATCGATCTCGATCGGCTCAAGCAAAAGCTGAGTTTTTCCAATGAAACGGGATTTTGGTTAACTGTCGTTGGCGTCTTAATCGCGCCGATCGTTCTCACCTATTTAGTTTACGGATTCTTTTCGTTTTCTCCTGCTATTTTAGGCTTTATTTTTAAAGGAATTCTTTTAATTTTTCTGCTAGCGGCGATCGGTTCTATCTTCTTTCTCGTTCCCAGTTTAATTGTTTGGGAAATTGTCAAAACCATCAAACTGATGGTTCAAGAGGGATTTAACGAAGGAATTTCGCTAGCCGTTCCCATCTCAGTGGTTATTTTAGGAATTAGTCTCGGAGGTGCGTTGCAAGCGAAAACCCTGGCAATCCTCTGGTTTATGCTAGCGGGAGCCGTTGCTGTTCCTCTCAGTATTATGCTCGTTTATATTCCCATCCAGCGTGCCTTACAAGTTCGTCAATATCGTCGATCAGAGCAGCATTTAATCAAACCGTAAGCTATACTAGAAACGATTCTTTTAATTCAGCACGGTTTTGACACCAATGACGAAAAAAACTAGAAAATTTCCTCGATCAATCGCCACTTTAAGTCTTTTGACTGGTTTCATAGGAATAATCGGATTTAGAGGTCAAAGCTTTGCCACTCCCAACACCTCATCACTCGATCGAAGTCAAAACATCGAACCGAAAAAGACTTCAATTCAAACTGAGAGAATCAACAATATTTTAAAGCTCAGCTTGAGAGAGAATCCTAGCGATCGTGCAGTCATTTCTCAAAGCAATCGTGAAGTTGAAAATCTTCAGGAAGGAATGCTGTATGAGGAGGCACGAGAACTTTTGATTCAGCAAGGGTGGCAACCGAACTTACAAGGCGAACCCCCTAATTTGACAGATGTTTCGGTTGGTAACCTGTTTGGGTTGGGATATGAGGAAATCAAAGACTGCTCGGGAACTGGAGAAGCACCTTGTCGATTTGAATTTATCAACGAACGAGGAGAACTTCTCGTCGTTGTGGCAATACCCCAACGTTCTCCTAATTGGTTTGTTAGGAATTGGTGGATCGAGCAATGGCAGGGACCCGTATTGCCTTTCATAGGAACTCGAGCGTTTAATTTTTTGGGAGGAACGGGAACGGGTCACACGATAACGATTGCAGAAGATGGTCGCACAACTATAGAAATTCACGGGACGGCAGGAAGTACGGTTATCTATCAAGGTGCATTTTCCAATCCTCTCAGCGTGGAATCTGGATTAGGATTACTATTGAAAGACGATAAAATTTATCAGTTATCCCCCGATGGAGAAATTGCAACAGACTGTAAAGGAGAAGGAACGATCTGCGAAGCCGAGCTTTACGAACTCGAATTCAGACCTTAGCAGTAGTGCTGATTTCAGGAGGTAGCTGCAATTTCGATCGCGCGATTTCCCGCACCCTTTTGCGATCGATCTTTCCTCGATCGTTCCGAGGTAAACTCTCTACTGATATCCAATATTTAGGATGTTTTAATTTGGCTAATTTGGGTTCTAAATCCACGGACAATCGATCGGGTGTTGCGTCGTAACTTTGAGGAACGTAGACGGCAGTAACAGCTTGACCCCATATGGGATGGGGAACGCCAATAACACAGACATCGGCAACCCATCCACTACTCCGAATGGCGGCTTCGACTTCAGCGGGAAAGACGTTTTCTCCCCCGGTAATGATTTTATCGCTGCATCGACCGACAATATGTAAATATCCGCGATCGTCGAAAAATCCCAGATCGTCTGTTATCATTTCTTGACAGCTTGATTTCAAATTATCCGAGGTTTCTCGGTAGTACCCACACGATAAAGATGAAGCTTGAATCCGAATCTGTCCAGTTAAATTTTCTGAAGTTGAGCTTTCAGGATCGATTTTAATATTAGCATGGGGTAATACCCGACCGCAACTATTATTTCCTGCCAGAAAATCCTCGGGTTTTAGCGTTGCTACTTGAGAAGCCGTTTCGGTCATGCCATAAGTCGGTGCAAGCCGAATTCCTCGCTTTCTCGCCAGTTCGAGTAATTCCGTCCAAGCGGGTGCACCCCCGAGTAATACCGTTTGAAAGCCAGATAACCACTGGGTTGATTCTGGGTTTTGGAGGATGCGTTGGAGTTGGGTAGGAACGAGGGAAATAAACCAGGGTTTGTCGCGAAGTGGGAAATCTTGGTTAACCGCTCTATCTATATTGTTTGAAGGTAAAATCCACAATTTTCCCCCAGTAACGAGCGATCGCAAAAATTGCATCAATCCGCTGACGTGATATAGCGGTAACGTACAACAAGAGTTAATAGTTTCAACTTGGAAATACTCGATCGATCCGAAAACTGATGCCATTAAGGTTTTCCAAGTATGCAGTGCAAAGCGGATTTTTCCCGAGGTTCCGCCTGTGGGAATGGCGATCGTATTTTGCAAAATATTGCGATTTTCTGACGTTGGTTGAGATCGTTCGATCGGTGTTTTGAAAACATCTCGACCCCAACTCAGATCGGGTTTTACGGTCTCTAATACTTGCGTCCATTCGGCTTCTACCCAATACGGATTAGCCAGAAATACAGAACAATTTGACGAAGCTGCTGCAATAAAGCTACCTAAAAAATCAGCGGGATTGGCTTCGGAAATTAAGAGTTTTAAATTGGGGTTCGATCTCGTTTTCTCTTGTAGCTGCTGGTAGCGTTCTGTCGCAATCGAGCGATAGCAATCGTTATCGATTCCTAATAGCCAATCTTCATCAAAACGATGTTTCCAATAAACTAACGGATGTTCTATCACCACTCGATCCCTATCTCATCCTTATCGGCAAACCAATCGCTAATACCAAACCCAACTGCACGAGGTTTAACTTGTAATTCCGAAGCCAAGTTTAAGGCAGCTTTTCTACCAATCTGCGTTTCAAACACCGAGGAAAATACTGAATCAACTGCATGGGATTTGCAAAATGCTCTCAGTTGAGAAGGAGAACCCGCAATTGCCGCTTTGATAACGAAAATACCACGCCATCCGCGAGTGTGGCAATCTCGAATTCGATCAAGTGTAGACACCGACTCGTCTAAGGCGATTGGCGTGCGATATTGTTGACTTAATGCTAGCATTTCCGAAAATCGATCGACGCCTAGAGGTTGTTCTAAAAATTCGATTTGCGGCAAGCGATCGCACATTTCCAGCCATCGATTTGCCGTTTCCCAACTCAACCCGCCATTGGCATCCAGCCGCAGTTTTGCCGTGTCGGGTAACGTGCGAATGAGGCGATCGAAAACTCGAACTTCAGTCGAAAATTCAGAGACGCCTATTTTCCATTTAAAGGTATCACAATTAGTGGTTTTGGGAGATATAGTTTTGTGTAGAGTTCCGAGTGCGGCTTCTCCGGTTGGTAACAAAATACTCTGTGCTAAGTTGGCGAATTTAGTAGTACGATCGCGATCGATCGCCGATTCAAAGCCAAACTGACAGGCAGGCAAACAATCTGGAACTGAGAAAATCGTTTCTGAGGAAATTTGAGACGGTAAAGCTTGACAAAAGTCAAGTGCTTGGGACATCGTTTCCGATCCAAACCAGGGAATCGGAGCAATTTCTCCTAGATAGATTTTACCGATTTCGTCGATTAAACGAATAATGATTCCTTCTCGAGTTTCCCAAATGCCGTGATAAGTTTGTAGCGGTTGTCGAAATTTGCGGCAATAGGGTTTAAACTCGAAATTATATGTATGGGTCATTTGTTATTTGTCATTGGTCATTGGTCATTTGGGGTTGGTGAATTACTGATTAGTCATTTGTTGTCGGTCATTCGCGTGTTACGAGCAGTTAGTAAGAGTCGATCGAAGCATTTCCAAAAACAGGTCAATCCGATACAAATTACCAACCAAAACATCGGTAAAATGGGTCTGAGGTATCGATCTCCGGAATCGACAAACCAACTGGTAACATCAATATACGCGATGAGAACCACGCGAATGACAATACAAGAAAGTAGGAGTCCGAGGAATGCAAAAGAGATCGATCGATCTCGAAATTTCGTCCTAACTAAGGCGATCGCTTCTAATCCAAAGCCAATGGATGATAGTCCTAATAGTACCGTAAATCCCAGATTGAAAATCCTAGAAATAGCAAAAATTGACCGATCTTTAAATTGATTTACAAGGTACGATCGTTCGTTAAAAAAGTTTGCAGGTTCTCGGGTAATCTGGGCATAATATTGCTCGCGCAGTTCTCGATCTTCTTCCCCCGAGTCGAGTTTAAGAACGAGCGAGCTTTGCATTAAACGATGGCTGAGTTTTCCAATACTGTTAACCCACAGGGGGATATACTGAAAATGAAAATCTGGCAAAAAAGCGAGGGGTTTTTCAAACTCGCAATTCAAGGTTTTGGCGTGACAGGCGGTATCGATTTCTCGCGCAATTTGGTGGTAAAACTGTTCGGTTTTAGGTGCGGATTGGTAGTATCCCGCTTGTGCGACTGATTCGCGTAAAACCCAATAGAATAAACCCGCTGCATAGTCATCGCAAATGCCAGATTCGCACGACGATTTTCGCCAATGGTTGTCGCTTTCGATATAGGGTTGAAGCTGACGAAAACTGGGACTGATGGCGTAAACTCGTTCTCGCATCGATCGCGAAATTTCGACCATCGGTTGCCATTTTTTTGAAGTCACTTTCTCGAGGCTGGAATAGGCTTCCTCAACTCCCGCTGATTTCAGATCGTTAGTATCGAAAATGCCGTATCTAGTATAATTGATCCAACTGATTCCCGAGGTTACTACAACGACAGGTAACACGATTGCAGCGAAAACAATCGCGCTCTTTTTAAACTCAATTTTATGTTGATAAAACCAATACTTAAGTGCTAAAATACTATAAATGAAGGCGATCGAGGGAACGATCCAAATTCCTTCTAAGCGAGTATTCCAAAACCAAGCCAGTCCGATTCCCAACCCCAAAGACCAAGCGATTAAAGTTCGATCGGTCTTGCTGTTCGAGATATGAATCAGACAAGCCACAATCCACGCAGTTAGCGGTAAATAGAGAACATCCGCTAAGGTTTGTCGATTCCAGTGAAAGGAAAAAGGTGCGAAAATATAGAGGATTGAAAAGATAAATGTTATACTTTTGTTGAAGTAATATTTATGACAAGACCAAGCTAGAATAAATCCCCCAGCTAAATAGATAATTTCCTGGGAAAATCTTAACGGTATTCCCAAGAGATAGCTGAGAAAGATGAAAGCTGGATATCCCGGTTGTCGAACTAAGGTAAATGAATCGTAAGGAACGTTTAGAGCTAAGAAATTACTAGCTAAAATGACATAGCGGAGATTGTCGTATCCAGCATAGGAGGCACGAATGGGTAAATGACCGATCAACCATAATTTGAGAATTGATAACCCTAAAAAATAAGACCAAGGCGATCGCCAAAAACGAGAGAAACGTGCCATTATCGATCGCTCAAATAGGTTCCCGTGACGATCGCATCTTTCAAAATCGTCTCACTCAAAATGGCATTCGTTAAATTCGCATAACTCAAATCCGCAGCAGTTAAATCCGCTTCCGTCAAATCCGCACGTTCCAAATTTGCATTCGTTAAATTTGCCGTCGTCAAAATGGCTTGATATAAATACGACTGTCCCAAATTGGCATTCATCAAACTCGCACCTGTCAAATTCGCCGCACTTAAAACCACCCGATGTAGATTAGCATTATCCAGCTTCGCACCTGCCAAATTCGCAAAACTCAACCCCGAACCTGACAAATCCGCATCGCTGAGATCCGCACCCGCTAAAACGGCAGAAACTAAAGTTACGTCTACTAAGTTCGATCGACTCAAATTCGCACCAAATAAATTCGCACCGCGCAAATTTGCTCCCAACAATAACGCATCGCTCAAATTGGCATTGGTCAGCGTTGCATTTTCTAAATTCGCACCATCCAAATGCGACCAATCTAACTTAGTCCCCACCAAATCCGCACCGCTCAAATCCACACCTGCCAGCGAACTATAACTCACGTTCGCAAATCTCAACTTGGCAACCACTAACGTCGCTCCCGTTAAGTCTACCCCTCGAAGATTGGCACGTCCGAGTTTGGCATAATTGAGGTTAGCATTCTTTAAATTGGCTCCCGTTAACTTGGCACTTCCCAAGGTCGCATTTTCTAAATTCGCACCTTCCAAAACCACATCAACCAAATCGGATAATAGTAAATTTGTTCCTTTTAAAATCGCATTGTTCAATCGAGCATTTCTTAGAGTCGCTTGACTTACATTGGCATCTGATAGCGTTATCCCCGTTAAATTTGCATCGCTTAAATTTGCTTTTTCTAGCTTCGCTTTGGTTATATCCGCCTCGCTTAAATCCACTCCCTGAAGATTTGCCGCTGTCAAATTCGCCTTTTTCAGATTAGCTCCCCGCAAATTCATTCCCGTCAAATCAGCTTCTTTCAGGTCGCACTCTTGGCATTCATTCGTTCTTTGTAACCGCTCCAAATCGTCAGGATCGGCAGCATTTGCAACGTTCGCACCCCAGAAGAAACCCAGAAGTAGAAAAGCGGTTAGTTTGGCAAACATATTAATTAAGTAATAAGCGATGAGGAACGGGGAACAGTGAAGTTACCTAACCCTCTTAAGAGGACTAAGAGCCTATTGAGTCAATTTTAACCCCTTGTAGACTCTCACCTTTTATTTTCCAGTCGTCTTCAGATGACTTGAGCTATTAGCCTAGAACTTAAGTTCTAGGGGGGTGAGGTAGCGACTAACCGTACCAAATCGCTTCGACTGTTTTCGCCATTTCCAAACCCAGTTTCCGCAGTTGAAAATCGGGAGCGTTGAGGGGAATGGTGACGTGACCGAGTTTGCGTCCGGGACGGGATTCGGATTTGCCGTACCAGCGAACGCGAGCATTGGGAATTTCGGCGAGTTGGCGGCGTTTGTCGCAGTAGTCATCTCGAGCGGATTCGTAGCCGAGTAAGTTAACCATGACGGCTCCGGGGTAGAGGAGTTCCGGACTGCCTAAAGGTCGATCGCTCACGGCTCGTAAATGCTGCTCGAATTGGGAGGTGCGGCAGGCATCGAGGGAGAAATGACCGGAGTTGTGGGTGCGGGGAGCGATTTCGTTAACCCACACTTTGCCGTCGGGGGTGAGAAATAGCTCGATGCCGAAAATACCGATCGCCTGAGTCCGCTCGAGCAATGTCCGGGCGATCGCCTCGCATTCTAGCACGATCGAGGGCGCAATCTCAGCCGGAGCTAACACCCGCCGACACACTTGCTCTTCTTGCTGCGTTTCCACGATGGGGTAAATGGCGATTTCTCCCGCCGAATTTCGCGCCGCGATCGCCGCTAATTCTCGATCGAACGGGACGAATGCTTCTAAAATAACGGGAGGATACCCCCACCGCTCCCAAGTCTTCTCCAAGCTTTCCCGATCTTTGAGGATTGCCGTTCCCTGACCGTCGTACCCGTGCCGTCGTGCCTTCATGACGATGGGAAACTCCACCTCGGGAATCGGTTCGCCGGGATCGAGAGTGAAAAATTCCGGAACGGGTAAGCCCAACTCCCGCAAGAAGCACCTTTGCATGTATTTGTCAAGCAACGGCTCCAGAGTTTTCAGCGCCGGACGAAAGCACACCCCTTGCCGTTCCAACTTCGCCAGTTCCGGTAAATCGACGAACTCATTCTCGAAGGTGATGACCTGACAGGATTTTGCCAGTTGAGCCGTGGCAGTTGCATCATCGATCGCCCCCAGAACCGTTTCTGCAGCAAATGGCGAGGCGGGATCGCTCTCATTGGGCGTTTGCACCACCAGTTCGAGCCCCAAACTGGGAGCTTCCCCCGCCATCATCCACGCCAATTGACCGCCGCCGATGACCCCTACGCGGGCGATCGAGATATTCTGTTCGGGAAAAGTTGGAGTGAGTTGCATCGAAGGAGTTCAGAAGTTCAGAAGTAAGTGCTTCGCACTGGCTACGCCTACAGAAGTTCAGAAGAACTAAGGCAGAAGGCAGAAGGAGGAAGAAAGAAAGCAGGGGAGCTTTCTTGAGCCGGGGAGGCAGGGGGAGAGAAGCAACTAACCATTAACCCCATCACAAACCCCAAACCCCCAACCCCAAACCCCAAATGACTAAGGACAAAATAGAGATTCGCGAGTGGAAACTCCGGTTTTGGGATTGATACCGCTAGCGCGATCGCACAGTTGGCGGACCTGAGTCCCGTCGAGCAGCGCATCGGTAAAGTCCGCCCCGGTAATATCGGCACCGTCCAAGACCGATCGCAAGAGCAGTGCTTCCACCAGCACGGCATCTCGCAAATTTGCCCCTTCTAAATTAACACCATCGACAAACGCATTGGTTAAATCCGCACCCTCCAAATTCGCCCCCGTCATCACCGAGGTGCTGAACACCACCCCCCGCAAATCCGCCCCCGAAAAATTCGTCCACCGCAAATTCGCCGTGGAAAACTCCGCCTGCCGCAACTGCTGCCCGGAAAAGTCCTTCCGCACCAAATTCGCCCCGCTAAACGACAACGGCGGCGGATACAAATTCGCCTGTGCGACGGGAAAACCCAACCACAGATTCAGCGAAAGGAGGAAAGCGGTAAAGATTTGGAAGAGCATAATTTTGGAAGCAGTCTTGAGCAGTCTTGAGCGGGGGAAGCAGTCTTGAGCAGGGGGGGCAGGGGGAGAAAACAGTGACCAGTGACCAGTGACCACTAACCACTAACCACTAACAAACCCCAAACCCCCAACCCCAAACCCCAATCAATCAAATATTCAACCGCTGATACACTTCATCTAAGTGTCGCAGGTGATATTTGGGATCGAAACAGGCTTCGATTTCCTCTGGGGATAATTTTGCTGCGACTCGATCGTCCGATGTCACCAAATCGTGAAAATTGCCGTTGGGTTGGTTCCAGGCGGTGTGGGCGCACGATTGGACGATCGCATACGCCTCCTCCCGCAGCATCCCTTTTTCCACCAAGGCTAACATCAACCGCTGGCTGAAAATCACCCCACCGTAGAGGTTCATATTCCGTTCCATATTTTGCGGGTATACCAGCCAGTTGCGCACCAGTTCGGTGATTTCGTGGAGCATGAAATGCACCACCGTGCAGCTATCGGGCAGGATCATCCGCTCTACGGAACTGTGAGAAATATCCCGTTCGTGCCATAGTGCCACGTTTTCCAAGGCGGCAACGGCATTACCCCGTACCACCCGCGCCAGTCCCGACAGGCGTTCGGAGCGAATGGGATTGCGCTTGTGGGGCATGGCAGAGGAGCCTTTTTGTCCTTTGGAGAAGAATTCTTCCATTTCCAGGACATCCGTGCGCTGGAGGTGGCGAATTTCCACGGAAAACCGCTCGATCGAGGCGGCGAGAAGGGCTAAGGCTTGGACGAATTCGGCGTGACGATCGCGGGAGATCACCTGAGTCGAAGCCGTATCCGGTTCTAGTCCCAGGTTCTGACAGGCGATCGCTTCCACGCGGGGATCGATATTGGCGTAAGTCCCCACCGCACCGGAAATCTTACCCACGGCAACTTGGCGGCGCACGGCGAGGAGGCGATCGCGATGGCGCAGCATTTCTGCTAGCCATCCGGCAAGTTTGAACCCGAAGGTAATCGGTTCGGCGTGGATGCCATGAGAGCGTCCTACCATTACCGTATAGCGATGTTGCTGCGCTTGATAGCGAATGGCTTGGATCGCATCTTCAAGGCGTTTGAGCAAGACATCGGTACTGGCAACCAGTTGCAGCGCTAACGCCGTATCCAGCACGTCAGAACTGGTTAACCCCAAATGGATGTATCGCCCCGCCTCCCCCACGTATTCGTTAACATTAGTCAAGAATGCAATCACATCGTGGCGGACTTCCGCTTCGATTTCCAAAATTCGTTTGGGGTCGAACTTGGCTTTAGCTTGAATTTCCGTCACCGCTGCTGCCGGAATGTATCCCAACTCGGCTTGGGCTTCGCAAACGGCAATTTCCACTTGCAGCCAAGTTTTAAATTTATAGTGTTCTGTCCACAATTCGCCCATTTCGGGCAAGGTATAACGCTCTATCAAAGTCCGTCACTGAATTCGATCGCAACCGTAATATTGTAGTACGGACGAACGGTCATTCTACCTGTATACCTAGATTATTGACGAGTTGTCCGTTCCGGAGTCGTTCTTTACTCCCCCGGAGAATCGCGACCTCGTTTTTCGTTTCTTGTCCACGTCCCGTACCGCTCTCGAGATGAATTATCAGGATCGATCAAAGGAAGAACTTATCGAGGAACTGGAAGCCGCGCACCGAGATCTCGCCGAACTCAAAATTCTTCAAAGTACGGTTAAAGCCCAACGCGAACTCATCTCGAGTTGGGCGAAGATGGAACAAGCGGCGGCGGGAAAACTGCGGGTCAAGTCTACGTTGTTGAGTGCGATCCAAATTGCCACTCGCATCACGCAAGCGGAGGAAAGCAGCATTTTTCTGCTCGACGAACGAGGAGCCGTGCGAGACAGCATCCTGGCGCGAGGAGCCACCGTGCAAGAACAGAAAAAAAGCTTGATCGGTCAGGTGTTCGATAAAGGCTTGGCGGGATGGGTGATTCGCCACCAGCAAATGGGACTGATCGAGGATACCAAAACCGACGATCGCTGGATTACCCTTCCCAACGAACCGTACAAAGTGCGATCGGCGCTGTGCTTGCCCATTTTGAAAGGGACGACGCTGTTGGGAATTATCACCTTAATGCACTCTGAACCCGGACATTTTAGCGATCGCGCCATTTTGGCGTCCACCGAGGCGATCGCTCTGCAAATGGCACTCGTCCTCGAAAACGCCCAACTTCATATCGATTTGGAAAACCTGGAAATAGACAAACATCCTCCATTTGCCAATATCGAAGACTCGATCGAATTGGAGGTTTCCGACTTGCGAGATCGAGGAACGCCCGATCTCCAGAAGCTATCGGGTTTTTATATGATGACGGCAACGGGTAAGTTCATGTATGCCAGTTCTCGATTTGCTCGCATTTTTCAGTATTCTTTGAAAGAATTAGTTTCTCTCGACTCTTTTTTCGACCTGATTCTGCCGAATAGTTACGATCTACTCATCGAAAAAGTCAATCAATGCGTTTCCGGAAAAAGCAGGTCTTTGTACTGCCACATTATCGGCAAGCAAAAATCCGGTCAGTCGATCGAGCTAGAAATAGAAGGCGCTAGAATTAAGTTTTACGGGGTTTTTGGAATTATCGGTTCTTTGCGAATTTTATAAAATGGGTCATAGAAATCTAGTGGTGTGTTTCGTTCTTCCACACACTCTATCTACTAACCACTAACCATTACCGATATTGTAAGTCTAAAATGGCATCCATCGCGCTCATTAATTGATGTCCGGCTAGAATGCCGCTAGACAAACAATATTTGCCATCGCTAATTCGATGTAACGTCTCGAAGCCACTGCGGCGTTGCTTGTCGTTGAGCGCCCAATATCGTTGGACGATCGCCCCCGGAGTAATCCAACCTTCTCCTTCTACGTGACCGAGTTCGCTATGCTGAAGCACGAAAGTATAGCGGCGTGCGTCATCATCAAATCGACCGCGATACTGAAAGGTAATTTCGTCGCGTTCTCCACCGGGAAAAATCAATTTGGTGACCATACTGTACCAATCATCTTGACCCCAGGCGACGATCATTCTGCCTTTAACGACAATCGGCGGGCGATCGCGTTCCAACCAATTTCCTTCTAAATTCCAACGACCTGCTTCGACTAAAAACGTATGAGCCACTGTGACATTCCTTCCGTGTTTTGACCTGTAATTGGGTGCAAATTGCTCGAGCGGTTGAGGATTTTTAAGTTAGACAATAACGATCGGTTCGAGGGATGAGGTTAAACTGGATAAGATCCAATCGCTAGCGAATGCCATTCTCACGCCACTTCAATCCCGATCTTTTCGTCCTCTCCCATTTCGGTTGTATCACTTTTTCGGTCATTTTAACTTTCATTCAACCGATTTTATCGGCGTTATCGCTAGGATTTGAGTTTAAGCCCGATTCGATCACACAATCGCAACATAATTGAGTCGTTCTTCAACAACTTCTGAAATTGGTAGCGAAAGCAAAGTCGTTTTTCGACTTAAACTTACGGGCATCTCGATTCATTGAACTTTTGGCAGTTTTTGACGACCCAAACGTAGAGGATTCGTTCGGTTTGGGTTCGGAATTTTAATTTTTCGAGGTTCCTTTACAAGCAAGAAAACATCAGTCTTTTGCCGGACGATCGACACCCACTTCTCGTATTTTAGGCTAGGACGCGGTTATGTCGCCAGTCGGGACAGGTCTCCAAGCAGCACGGCTTGGTTGGCTCCGGTCACCGACGGCAGATTCCCCGGAATCCCGATTGTCCGCCAATACGCCAAGACGGCAAAAGCGATCGCCTCTTTAAACTGGGAATTCAAACCCACCTCGTCCGTGGTGAGGAGATCGATTTCACCCAGACGAACTTGCAGCCGATGTCGCAGATAGGCGTTGCAACTACCTCCCCCACACAACAGCACCCGATCGGGCATTTGCGGCAAGAATTGACGGTAACTGTAGACGATCGAAGCGGCAGTGAGTTCCGTCAGTGTGGCTAAAAAATCCGCCGGACTGAGATTCTTTGCCGTTGCATCCGCCCGACAGCGCTGAAAAAACGCCCATCCGAACAATTCTCGCCCCGTAGATTTCGGGGGAGACTGCGCGAAATAGGGATGCTGCATCCACCGTTCCACCAAATCGACATGGGGCATTCCCCGTGCCGCCCATTCTCCGTTGCGATCGTAGGTTTGTTTGCCCTCGCTGAGATGGTGAACGGCTAGGTCTAACAAGCTATTTCCCGGTCCGGTGTCCCATCCCACCACCTTCTCGAAGGCATCGTGTCCGTCGTGGGGGGGTAAGTAGGTGAGGTTGCCGATGCCGCCGATATTCTGGACGCAACTGCCATACTGGGGATGGCTCAACAAACAGGCATCGATGCGGGACACCAACGGCGCGCCCTCTCCTCCAGCGGCGAGGTCAGCGGCGCGAAAGTTGCTAACCGTCGGCAGTCCGGTGAGGTGAGCGATGGTATCCCCCCGCCCCAATTGCAGGCTGTACCCCAGTTTCGTTTGTCCGTCCCGAGGGCGATGGTACACCGTCTGACCGTGGGAACCGATAATATCGGCAGTTTCTCGGTTTTTTTGAATTGCCAGCGCCGCACGGGCAAATTCGCGGGCGATCGCCTCGTCGAGTTTGGCAAACTCTGCCATCGATATCGCTTTCCCGGCACAAACCTCCAAAATCTGCGATCGCAGCTTCGGCAGATAGGGATAGGTCTTCCCTGCCAACAACGTGACTTGCAAATCTGCTTGAGTCCCCGAAATCTCGACGAGGGCAGCGTCAATGCCATCTGCGGACGTGCCGCTCATCAGTCCGATCGCTCGCATGGTCATAGTACTCATTTTGTATCTAACACACCCTGTTCTCTGGTTATCCTAGTGCAACGCGGCAGAAATAACTACTCAGCTTACTCGGCTCGCTAAAAGCTCTGAAACTTCAGACTCCGCTCGATATTTTACTCAGGACTGACGCAGCCACGCTACTCATGGGGGTGATGGTGGGTTACCCTCCGCGCTTCACACCCTGCATATGGAGGCGTTGCGTAAGTCCTATTAACCTCAGTACGGGTTAAGCAAAACCCTGTATCCCTTGTTGGGGTTTGGGGTTTGGGGTTGGTTAGTTGTTAGTTGTTAGTTGTTAGTTGTTTCTCTCCCCC